>CAYLSF010000929.1:0-3558 GCA_964385675.1 uncultured Saprospiraceae bacterium | reverse complement strand
CAAAAATATATATCAATCTATAAAAAAATCTATTAATTAAAATATACCAAAATTTAAATATCATGTCCAGTAGTTACAAAACGCCAGGTGTTTACATTGAAGAGGTAAATAGTATTTCTGGCTCTATTTCGGCAGTAGATTCTGCTGTACCTGCTTTTGTGGGTTATACCGAGAAAGTCTCGAAGGAGGATGAGAACAAACCTATCAGTATCAAATCTTTAAAAGAATTCACAGACCGCTTCGGTGACGCGCCAGATGTCAAGTACACATTCGATGAGGATAATACTCCAATGACGACTGTTGTTCCTGCAACACAGTTTTTCCTCTATCGAAGTATGCAGTTTTTTTATAATAATGGTGGTGGCAAATGCTATGTAGTATCAGTAGGAACGTATGATAAAGCTACTGATGGTGTTAAAGAAGAAGCTTTGACTGGAAGTCAGAATAACGGAGGCATAAAAACCTTAGAAAAAGAAAGAAATGTGACGCTAGTCGTCTGCCCAGATGCTATGGCTTTGGATGATCCTTCTAAGGTGTATCAAGCAATGCTACAGCATTGTGGCAAGATGCAAAATTGCTTCGCTATTATTGATGTAGAAAATAATAATGATGTAGCAGAAGCTAGTAAAAACTTTAGAAATACAATAGGCAGTCAACATTTGGAATATGGTGGTGCTTACTACCCGTGGTTAGCGACTAATATAGTAGCTGCAAAAGAGGTAAGTTTTGAGAATATAGAAAATATTTCAGATTTTCAAATTTATCTGAATAATGCTGATACAGCAAATAAACTTACTAAGGTTATTCAGCAGATGGGAGGGCAAGACCATACAAATCCTAGTCTTGAGGAGAGAATTGGTACATTTAATGATTCTGATAATAAAGATAAGGTCAAACAAGCTCTGGCAAATTTACTCGTTCCAATTGACGACGACACAGTTGCTGCTATCATAAGGGCAGTGTCAACACTACCTGAAGGAAATGATAATAGCGATCCTCCTTCGAGAAAAGCTTTATGTACCGTATTGACCGATATAGCTATTGATGATAATGCTGATGACGGTATGTATAAAAGGTTGACTTTGAAGGACTCAAACAATTTTAAAGAGGCAATCAAGTCTTCAGATGAAGATATTAGAACGCAAGTAGCTACTAAACTAGGTGTCTCCCTTCAAGATGTAAATACAATAGTTGAAGCATATAAGGATAATAAATTACTGGCTAATCCAAGAGCATGCTCACAGATTGATAACTATAATCCTAAGAATGAAGTTGGCTTAAAAGATACCGTAATAGATTTAACTGAACAAGAGCGAGCAAGTGCACTAAATATATTAGATAGTAGTAAATCACTACAAGATTGTACCAACTTATTATTAGCATTTAATAATGCTGAGGAAGCAACTAGAGAACGGGTACAGGAAATAAAAAAACTCAATCTTCCTACATTGGAAGATGTGACTGCATTAACTGATAATATAAATGATTTAGTTGATGCGAATAATCAAGGATTTGCGATATATAATAATTCTTATCTAACTGTATTACAGATCAAAGAACAGGTAGGCAATATTCCTATAAATAAGCTCTATCATTTATATGATGTAGCAGATGCAGTTGGTATTGTAATTCCTTCTCCAGATGAAGCTGAAAACCAAAGAATAGACAATACCTTATATAGCCAATCACCAGCATACAGAGCAGTCATAGACACTATGCGCGCGCAGATGAATGTACTACCTCCGAGTGGTGCAATGGCAGGGATTTATACCTATGTAGATAAGACCGTTAATGTAGGGAAAGCTCCTGCTAACATTGCAATAAGCAGTGTCATGGGACCTGTTGTTACTATTACACAGAGCGAACAGGATGATATGAACGTACCAAGTGATGGAAAAGCCATTAATGCCATCCGTGCTTTCAAAGGTAGAGGAACGCTCGTATGGGGCGCGCGTACCCTTGATGGAAACAGTGGCGACTGGAGATATATCAATGTACGCCGTTCGGTGATTATGATAGAAGAATCTATCCATCGTACATTGGACGCTTATGTTTTTAGTCCGAATACCCAATCTACTTGGTTAGATATCGATGCGCAAATCACTGCCTTTCTGACCAAAATGTGGGAACAGGGCATCTTAGTAGGGTCGAAACAAAGTGAAGCATTTCAGGTAGCGGTAGGCTTAGGCTCAACGATGACACCACAAGATGTTATAGACGGTTATATGCGTATTAGTGTGAACTTGGCGGTCACTCGACCAGCTGAATTTATTGTAGTGACTTTCGAGCAGATGATGCCATCTGCGTAACCAGAGGAGCATCTAACGTGCAGGAGAGATAGGAAGAGAAAGACGCTCCATCATTAATTTTTAATGCTTTTAAATGAAAAACAATCATGGCAGATACATTTAATAAAGATAAGTGGCCTTTAGTGAAATTTTATTACGTCGTCAATATATCGGGAGACGACGATGATATCGGTGATATTGCCTTTCAAGAAGTAAGCGGACTCGACCAAGAAACGGAAGTTATCGAATATCGTCACGGTGATAGTCCTGTGTTTTCACCTATCAAAAGACCAGGAATGATTAAGTTCACAGATGTGACTTGTAAAAAAGGAATGTTCAAGGGTGATGAACGTGCTACGAAGCTATTTACGCGCTTTATTACGGATAAATCATCCTACGCCAAACGCGTATCCGTTACCATTAAATTGCTAGATGAAGGCGGAGAAGTACTCGTCCAATGGGATTTGAAAAATGCTTTTCCAAAAAAGTTGTCGGGTACAGACTTAAAGTCAGACTCCAATGAAATCGCTATCGAGACCTTAGAGTTTGCACACGAAGGATTGACAACTAAGGTGGTATCGTAAACAACGCTCAATGGATTGAAATGACTTTGGATTTGATAACTTTCGTATCTGGTCATTTCAATCCATTATGGTTAAATTTTGAATCGTTTCAATAATACATATGAGTTATTATCCAATACAAGGTTTTTATTTTTCAGTATCTTTCGACGATGCTACTACAACCGATAATGCTTTCCAAGAGGTGTCAGGCATTAGTACAGAGTTGCAGACAGAAGAAATAGAAGCTGGTGGCGAAAATAACAAAGTCTATAAAGTACCTAAAAAGGTGTCTCATCCAGATTTGTCGCTCAAGCGAGGTACGATGGCTAGTGGTTCTTCTATTTTGAAATGGATAGAGGATACGTTGGGTGCTGGTCTTGCTAGTCCGATAACTACCAAGACGATTACGGTCAAACTATTAGATGTAACACAGAAAGATAACGTATTGATACATTGGCAATTTGAAAATGCCTATCCTATCGGGTGGGAAGTCGGTTCGCTCAATGCGCAATCCAGCGAAATATTGATTGAAACGCTCAAATTTACCTATTCTAAAATGACACGGATGTCTAGTAAGTGAAAGTTCAAATTCAAATTCAAGTTCAAGTTCAAGTTCAAGTTCAAGTTCAAGTTCAAGAAAATATTGACTGTTAATGTTTTATGATAAATATAAATTGAACTTAATTGTGTCTAAGCACTTAAGTGAA
>CAYLSF010000928.1:0-3565 GCA_964385675.1 uncultured Saprospiraceae bacterium | reverse complement strand
AACCCATAACGTAAGTAATATTTTTAATCCTTATTGTACTACCCACTTCTTAGTCACTATTTTTCCGTCTATCGTTAGTTTTATAAAATATATACCGACGTCCCACTGTCGTTTTCCTTGCAAATTATACTGATATTTTCCTTGCAATTGAGTTTGATTTACGATTGTAGTCAATTGCCGTCCTACCATATCAAAAACCTCAATTTGTACATCGGATTTCTCTAATAAATCATATTCTAGTAAAGTATAGTTTTTAGAAGGATTTGGAGCAATAGTAATATGGTTTATAGTAGAAATCTCATTGGAGGAAAGAGAAATGACCAAAACCCTGACAGAATCAACAATCGTTTCGCACAATCCACCGCAATGAATTGACGCATAATAAGTGGTATTCAACAAAGGTGAAGCTATGGGATTTGGACACGTATCACAACTTAAAGTTGCACTAGGTGACCATACAAACTCACAAGAAGGATCGATTGAGGTAGTAGATAAGGTGACAGATGTATTTGGAATAATCGGGTCGTAAATTGTGCTATCTATACCTGCTTGAAAAGGTTTTATAGTTATCAAGTAGGTATAAAATGATTCTCCAACGATTGGACAAACATCATCATGTACTCTAATTGGAATAGGATATTGAGTCCCATATTGTAAAGTAGGTGTCCAACAAATCGTACCGATAGCTGGAAATTGTGATGTATCTACAGTTAAGCTGACAGTAGTATCTAGTCCTAAATATTCTGCTCCAATTCCCATAGATGAATTGGCATCATATATTTCAAAATCAAAACAAAAGGGTTGTCCTACACAGGCTTCTATTTCGTAATCACCTGTTGTACCTATTGCCGTAGCTGTTCCATTAATTCCCGATGCAACAGGCGGATCATTAGAACAACTCAATACCCTCACTTGAATATCTCGGTAAGAATGCCCAATTACGACTCCATTTCGTAATTCATCTACTCGAACACAAATAATAGCGACTTGTGGAATAGAGGGCGAAACCGTTAGTATGCCTGTTTGTGAATCAAAGGAAAAAAAGTTGGTGGTCATAGGATTAGTACCACTAAATCCTGGTAGGTAACTTATTCCGCCACAATCTACTAACGAATACACTAAACTATCCCCGTCAATGGAGGTTGCCCCAAAATTTAGATTTGTAAACTTATTCAAACAGGTATAAAAAACAGGACGTTCCGTAAAAATCGGACCGACACCATTAACCACACCATTTGTCGGTGCGGGTAGTTGAGGGTCTTGTACTAATTGAAAATGGGCACGAAAATGTACACCTCCTGTTTGTACGATAGTTGATATAGCCGCATTTCTACAGCAGCTTTGCCAATTGAGGAAAAAATTACAAGTTGGAATAGACATAGCAACACCAGAGAAATCATATTCGCCATAAAAAATATATTCTCGTACACCTATCAAGCCATTAGGAGATGCACAAGCAGTAGAGTCAGTAGAACAAATTGGCGTAATGTCATTTAACTGAATAAAATCAATAGTAGTCGTAGCATTAAAACTGCAATCAGACGATATAATATCAATATTAGCGGAAGAACCTGCACCAAAAGATAAAGCCCCAGTACAATCTTCATAAATCCGCATACCAATACCAATTTTTTGATTAGCTAACTGCGTATAAGTAAGCTCACCACCCATAATATGGGTAGCATGACCGACAGTAATACTTTGAAAAAATACCAAAATGGATAAAACCAAATATAATACGATTTGACGAATACGGGATACATTTACAAAATGTGTAGCTGACATAGGTTTTAATGTTAAATATGAATGAAGAATTTATATGTAATTAATGAGGTAGAGTATTTAGAAAGAAGGTGAGGTATAATTGTTAGCCAACCTAAAAAGTCGCAACTATTGTTAAGTTACGACTTTTTAAAGTATTCTAATAGCAAAATACTATTGAATAATAATTTTTTTGTGAATCTGCTATTATTCATGGGGATTCATACAGAATAGATTTCTTTTTTCTCGGGAATATATTTATTCAATTGATATGGATAGGAAAGAATCCAAAATCGCTTTATAGTCCGTATCGAAGTCCGATTCCTAAAGCATTAAAAGGAATCCATGCTTCTAGAATAGGGTTATCTTGTAACATTAATTTACCATTAATAAATACGTCTATTGGATTTTGTTTTTCTATTAAACGATACCCCAATTTTATCTCGGGACCAAATGTGAAACTGTAAAATGCGTCATCATAATTGGGGGTCGCTACCCACTGCTCATTTTCATAAATATATTGGACATCGCTATTTTGGATGATAGCATAACCACAGTGCAATCCGTAAGAAATGATAAATCGTTTAAGAAATATTTTATCAACACCAATTGCTAGATTGATGGAGTACCAATTCGCATTGTAGGTGTTGTTATAGTAGCCTAAGTCTAATTTTAAGTAATAGTTTTTGGTATCACTTCTTTTTAAAAAACCTTGCATACCTAGATTAATACTAGGGCGAATCTTTACATCATGAACAATACCTAATTGTCCAATAGAAATGGCATCTGTACCGCCCATAATATCTTGATGATTGAAATCTAAATAAGCTGCCCAATTGACTTTTTTATCTTCTTGACCTATTAAATAGTTACAGTTGATAAGTAGAAGAAGTAGTAAACCTACGTTAATATAATGATTCATGGAATTTTAAATTTTGATAAAATGTAACTTGTTATATTGATATTTATCATTGGATTTATCTAGCTATACTGGCAATACGAAAACCATCTGCTGTCCGCTGTTAATTATATCGTTAAATATTAACATCTACTTACCTTTTAGGACAATTCGGCTTTCTTTGACGTGTAAAAGCTCGTTTTTGTTCAAATACATTTTTTTGTATTCAAATCGTTCGTACATTACTTTTTGGTCATCATAGTGTGGTGATTTTTCATCTTTCAAATTAATAAATCCACTTTGACCGGGTGCAATAATATCAAATCCTTCTATGGTCTTATCCTTTTTAAAAATAATCAAATCATTTTCCGTACCTCTATTCATAGCCAAAGGAGAGGTCAGCAATTCATCTTTATTCGCTTGAGGAATACCAAGAAAGTTGGTAGGTAAATAAAAAGTATTCGGGAATTTGGATAATTCTTTACCCATGTTTTCTTTTTTGAAAATTAAAAATTGTTCCCGAGTTTCTTCCAAGACAGCAATCATAAAATCTGCTTTAGCTTGTCCTTTATACCAATCTGTATTCGCATAATTATCGTTCATTAAAATTTGATACATCAACTTCACACCAGCGGAAATATTACTTCCTGCCGTATTAACTGCTTTTTGAGTACGATAAGCAGGAGATGTGTACCAAGCAATATAGGGTTCAGGAATAATATCGCTGTATATATTTTGAGCCATAACCTCTAACCAAATTTTGAACATAGTGTAAGCTACATCATCCACATCTCCATCTTGATTGTTATCTTTATGAATACCATCCCATGCTATTAATTTATCATAGACTTCCTTTGCTTCCCAAGACATTTTAGCGTTACCAAGCACTTCTTCTAGTATTTCTTT
>CAYLSF010000927.1:0-3565 GCA_964385675.1 uncultured Saprospiraceae bacterium | reverse complement strand
CATTTTAATGTAAACAGTTTAAACACTATAAACAGTTATTTATATAATTATAATTTTATGTTTACATAGTAAACAAAGTAAACACTATTTGGAATTAAGTGTAAACACAATAAACATTGAATACATAGAAATAATTTAATGTAAACAGTTTAAACACAATAAACAGTTATTTATATAATTATAATTTTATGTTTACATAATAAACAATGTTTATGAAATAATCATAATAAACATTAAATTTGTAATAATAACTCATGACAAATAAAAACGAAACAAACCATGGGAAAAGTAATCGCAATATCGAATCACAAAGGAGGAGTAGGAAAAACCACTTCAGCCTTGAACATTGGCGTAGGCTTAAGCCTGCTAAAAAAGAAAGTTCTTCTAATAGATCTAGACCCTCAAAGTAACTTAACGGAGAGTCTAGGTATAGAGGATGTTGAAGAATCTATTTATGAGGCTTTAATAGGAGAGATACCGCTCAAAGGCACTAAGGTATCCGATACATTATATATAGTACCTTCCACAATTGATCTTACAGGAGCAGAAATAGAGTTGAGTAGCGAAATTGGTAGAGAAGCCATTTTGCGTAAATTGATTAATAAGGTGAAAGGTGATTATGATTATATATTTATAGATTGTCCACCTTCTTTGGGTTTATTAACAATTAATGCTTTGACGGCTGCTGATGAAATTTATATTCCGCTACAAGCAGAGTATTTAGCTTTTAAAGGATTGAGTAGATTGATTAGTGTGGTGGAAAAAGTGAGGGATGCCCTAAATGAAAATCTTGAAATTTCAGGTGTTATTATTACCCGTTTTAGTAGTCGAAAAATTCTGAATCAAAATATAGCTGATGTTACAGGAGAGTATTTTGAGGACAAATTATTTAAAACTCGAATTAGAGAAAATATTGCATTAGCCGAAGCACCTAGTCAAGGTAATCACATATTTGATTATGATGCAAAAAGTAATGGAGCAATAGACTATATGGCATTATGCAAGGAGATTTTGGAAAGAGAATCGTAGTGCAGACATTCCTGTCTGTGATTTATTATTTATAAACAACGTAATAAAATGGCGAAAGGAAAAGATTTTAGAGGAGGGCTGAATACACTACTAAAAAAAACAGAGCCAACTAAAAAAACTCCTATAAAAAAGGAGGTCAAAACTACAGAAACAAAAGAGACTTCTGAGGCTAAAACGGTACTAAAAAAACCTAGAAAAACGACTACAACTCGCAAACGAACGACTACACCAAAGGTTGAAACTAAGCCTATTGTTAAGACTACATCTAAACCTACTAAGGAAGTCAAAGAAGAACCCGAAGTACCATATCAAACAAAACGTAAAAGAGGTCGCCCGAAGACAAATCATAAGGTCATTACTAAGACTTCTCAAATAGGTACAAAGGAGGGAGAAACTAGGGCTACCTTTATTGTAAAAGAAGATTATCTTGAAAAATTTAAGGCTTTGGCTTACTGGGAGCGTAAAAGTATCAAGAAAATAGTCAATGAAGCATTGCATCAATATTTAGAGGCAAAAGATGATAAAATGATCAATAGAGCTATGAAGGCATTTAAAGATAAATAATTTAATGTTTATTGTGTTTACATAATAAACATTAAATGAAAACATAAATCTTTATGAATGAGTTAAATGGCTTAATATTGATAGGAGGGAAGAGTAGTAGAATGGGAGAAGATAAAGGAAAAATTGTATATCATAAGATTGCTCAACAGTATCATATTTATCATGTATTAGCCACACTTTGTCATAAAGTATATTTTTCCTGTAATAAGTCTCAAATAGTAGAACTAGATTCTAATTATAATTATATCCCAGATAACTATGATAACATAGGACCATTAGGAGGTTTATTAAGTGCATTTGAGTATGATTCCACAAAAGCATGGTTAGTATTAGCTTGTGATATGCCCTATGTCAATAAACAACATATTCAGTATCTTATAGGGCATAGAGATACTCAAAAATTAGCAACAACTTACATTAGTAACAATAGGATAGAGCCATTATTTACAATATGGGAGTCCCAAAGTTATCAATATCTAAAAGAAGCATTAATAACAGAAAATTATAGTTTAAGACATATTTTGAAAAAGGGGGATACAGCCCTGATTAGTATAAAAGACAAGGAAAGTATTATAAATGTAAATACACCAGAAGAAAAGGATAATGCTTTGGATAGTTTAAAAAATAAAAACCCCTAATGATTCTAAAATCATTAGGGGTTTATCTATATAAACTCATCCTAATAAATTACTACTCTTCTGTAGTATCAGGTGTATCAGTTTCTTCTATTGTTACATCCGTTTCTTCAACAGTTGCTTCCTCTTCTACAACAGGTATTTCAGGTTCAGTAGGTTCTTCAGCGGCTTTAGCATCTTCTTTCTCTTTGAGAATAGATTGTACCTTTTGCATTTGAAGTGCTGCCTTAATAATCATATCCTGCTGATAATTAGTGAATTCCATGTGAGCTAAAAACGCTCTACATACATCATAAGTAGCTGTATTATCTCGCATTTGTGGTTGCGTTCTATCAGCTATTCGATATTCACAATTATTGGAGGTCATCCATCCTCCAGCATACTCAAAATTGACGATTTTAGAAATCATATTCAAAGAGAATAGATGCTTCGTATATTTTTGAAGCAATCTTTGAGTATCTTCAATGCGAGGACCTCTATTGAAACGAATTCCAGAATGTTCTAGTAGTGAAATATCTCTACTACCACCATAAGTGATAAGAGAATCTAGTCTATGATATTTCATAATACCTAGAATGAATTGCTTTAACTGACCTTTGAGCTTAGTAAAATTAATTCTTAAGTGATTTCTCTCATCTTCAGAAAGCTGAAATTCCTCATCATAAGGCTTAATTCTACCATTTGCCATATCAAGCACTTCAAACTTACGACCACTTGTGATACCATACTCATCAGCTATACCATGACTGAGTACAATGTCTAAATTAGATCGGAATGTTTTGGTGTAAATACGAATTCGATTTGTCTCGGGCTTGTAAACTAAAACGGATGCATCATTTACAACTTTTTGCCATTGACTACCACCATATACGTGACCATACTTTAACTCCAAAAAAGCTATTGTTTTGTCCATACCTTTAGGGCTTTTGCGATTACTTTTTGTTGCTTATTAATAAATATTATTAGATTAATTTGTCAGATTGTGTTTATTTAACCTTATCTGACAGTGCTTATTTATGATTACTATAAAATAGGCTCTTAATTGTTGTCCCTCAAATTTAGTTCCTTTCTTATAAAATGCTATAGAATAACCTTTAAATTATTAGTTTTCACTTCTTTTCTACTATCTAAGCTATAATGTTTATTGTTTGAACCATTGCATCATCATTTAAGTAGTTTTAATAAGAAGGTATGGTATCTATACTAAAGCAAATACAAATTTAATAACTTTATATACACATTTCAACCCCTGCCAACTAGAAGGATAAGCCAAAGTTATTTAAAATATATGTAAAAAATGATAAACCCTGTATTATTTTTAAAAATATTTGTTTCAT
>CAYLSF010000926.1:2475-3566 GCA_964385675.1 uncultured Saprospiraceae bacterium | reverse complement strand
GTCAAGATGCAATCAAGACAATTATAAAACGAAGAAACCTTTTTAAAGTATCTTTGAATTCTACAAATTTATTGTAAATTTAAAAAAAAGGTATAGAATGGCTGATGAAAATAGGAGCTGGTATGAACAATTAAAGGAAAGACTACGGCATAAGTATCGTCTAGTTGTGATGAATGATGATACCTTTGAGGAAGTTGGGTCATATCGTCTTACATGGTTAAATGTATATATTATATTAAGTGTTGTATTTGTATTGGTAGTCGCCTTAGTAATTGCAGTTTTTGTATTTACACCCGCTAAACAATACTTACCAGGATATGGAGACATTAATCAACGAGAGAAAGTTTATCAGGTTCAAAAGCGAGTCAACGAACTAGAAGAAGAATTGAATGCTAGAACGATGTATATTAATAGTGTTAGAGATGCATTGACTCAAAATGTGAAATATGAACCTACCATTGTGCCAGAAGAGGACTTAAGTAAACAATCCGATAGTTTATTGAATGTACAACCTATTAAAGAAGATTACCAACTTAGAGAAGAAGTAGAACGAGATGAATTATTTTCTGTCTCATTGCCTTCATCTACTTCAAATTTCAAGACAGAAACGCGTTCTTTGGAACAAATGTTATTCGTTACCCCTTTAACGGGTACTATTAGTGATGGATTCAGACCCGATCAAGAACACTACGGAATAGATATTATTGCTGCTAAAAATACGCCTGTAAAGACTATAGCCGATGGCTATGTTATCACTTCTGATTGGACGTATGACACAGGAAATGTTATTGCTGTACAGCACGAAAACAACGTAATTTCTTTTTATAAGCACAATTCTGTTTTATTAAAAAAAGTTGGTAGCTTTGTTAAAGCAGGCGAGGCGGTAGCAATCATTGGAAATACAGGAGAAATGACAGACGGGCCACATTTACATTTTGAATTGTGGTATTTAGGAAAACCTGTAGATCCAGCTAAATACATTAATTTTGAATAATAGGAAAATAGTCAATTTTAAAAATAATAAACAGTTAATTATAATGATCGCTTGACTATTTACAATCAAATCCATAATTATAACTGATAATCAAGCG
>CAYLSF010000926.1:0-2450 GCA_964385675.1 uncultured Saprospiraceae bacterium | reverse complement strand
AAACTAAAATCAATCATGTTTGGGACTAAAGAAAAAGGCAATAAAGTGGCGAAATCAACGAATACGAGTACAGGTAGTCACTCTTTAAATACCTTAGTAGAAGGTACAGTAGTAGAGGGACAAGTACAAGCCAAAAGTGATATTCGTATTGATGGCGTTATTAAAGGAAGTTTAACTTGTGATGCTAAAGTAATCATCGGTGAGACGGGATATATTGAAGGTCAGATTGTATGTGCGAATGCAATGATACAAGGACGTTTTGAAGGAACACTTCATGTGAAAGAATTATTAAATGTACGACAGACTGCAAAAGTAAACGGTGAAATCACGACCAACAAATTAATTGTAGAAGCTGGTGCCATATTTAATGTAACTTGTCGTATGGGACGACAAGCAACCAATGCCAATAGTGGAAGAAAAAACCAACAACACCAAATCAAAAAACTTAAAAAAGAAGCCAGCTAAATCGAAGGCTCAGGCTTATGCAAAATATTCAGGTATGGCGGGGCAGCTAGGCATCAGCATAGCTGTCTTTGCTTATATCGGACAATGGTTGGATGGATATTTTGAAACTGGACAACCTTACTGGACCGCTGCCCTAGCACTAACAGGAACGCTTGGAGGCTTATATTTAGTCATTAAAGACCTAAATAAGATGTAGGATTCAACAGTTGAATGAAAATACTTAAGTAACTAAGTAACTAGCCCACTAAGTAACTAATTACTAAAAATGACAGATAAACAATTTTGGCAACAATTATTAATGGTTACAGGAGGAACAAGTTTGTTGCTAATTGTATTGAGGTATAGCCCTTTGTTTTATGCGTATCAAGACCTATCCTGGTGGAGTGTTATCTTATTTGTAGTGATTAGTGTGGTAATGTATTATGCAGGTAAATGGGGCGTAGAACACGCTAATAAAAATATATTTACGAGCTTACTCTTTGGGTTTGTAGCGGCTAAAATGTTTCTTTCTGTCGTACTGATTTTGATATATTATCTTTTACAAGAACCCACCAATAAATTATTTATCCTTCCTTTCTTTTTAGTTTATGTGATTTATACCGTATTTGAATGTGTTTATTTGACGCGATTGAATCAGGTGAAGTAAGAGTTTTCTTATAAAAAGAAAAAAGCCACAAATTATCACAGATTACTCAGATTTATTTTTGTGAATAACCCGTGTAACCTGTCTGCCGACAAAGGCAAGTTTGTGATAATCTGTGGCGAAATTCAGCGATTATTGTATAAAAAGAAAACCCTTTAAATTTATTAAGGCACTCAAACAAGTACGACTAGCCCGAAATAACCAACAGCCTAATGTGTTTTAATAAGTTTCGCTCTAGCATAATCGTTTTTAGATTTTAAAACAGCAAAATAAACACCAATTGGTAATTCATCATCAATAAATAACTCGTTATCGCCTTCTAAAAGATTAACAATTTGAGATTTAACAATCTGTCCTGAAGTATTAATGATTTGTAACTCATATTCACTACTCAATATGGATTGATAATTAAGTACAAGTTGACTACCATTTGAATATAATTTAAATTCTTTTTGTTCTTGAATCATTTCCAAAAACATGGCTGGAAAAACTTCAAATCGTCCATCAAGGTCATATTGTACAATTCTGTAATAGTTCTTAGAAGATGGAGCATTATCTACATATTGATATTCCGTTTCTACAATAGAATTCTGCTGACCATTTACTCGACCAATGACTTCAAAGTTTTCACCATCTGTACTTCTTTCTATATTGAAGTGACTATTATTTTCTTCTGAACCAGTTGTCCATTGAATACGAGCTTGTTTTCCATATTGCTTAACATCTTGTGCTAGCATATTTACTGGAAGAGTTACTGTTGCATTAACATTTAGCGTATAAGTTTCACCACTACCTGCATTAAATCTGACAACTCTGATGTAATAGTAACGCCCTGCTGTAATAGCAATAGTTCTATTATCTGTCTTTACTCCCGCACTACAGTCAAACCAGCCAAGATCACCAAGAGTACTAAACATCTCGTTAGTAGTACTAGTAGCACAGATTCCTGTTTGCCCACCAGAAGGAAAATCCTCTACAAATACTTGTATTCCACAGGTACTAGGTGTTGTAGAAGTTGCTGTTATAGTAACGCTCCCATTGGCTGAAGGAACAAAATAATAATAATGCTGATCCGAACCAGTAAGTGTTCCCATGAGATCACCATTTGCGGTAATTTGTGTTGCATCATCGCAACTAGTTCCTTGACCTATGGCTAAGGAAACGGTGAGCATAAGTAATAATACTGGAGTAATAATTTTTTTCATATTTTAGTTATTTAAAGTTAAATAATGCAGTTATGAAGGTAAGAAAATTTATATAAAAAAAAACTATATGGATACTTATGACACAGCTATTCTCGGTTTAGAGAATTTAATATTTATTAGCTCTTATTTATCATTAC
>CAYLSF010000925.1:3270-3571 GCA_964385675.1 uncultured Saprospiraceae bacterium | reverse complement strand
ATTCGATAGTATGATTGAATGGGGATTGGCTCATAGAAATACCATAATGGATAAATAAAGAAAATAAAATTTCATAACATACTGATTGTCATAAAATAACAAATAATTACAACCAGACTACAGCAATTTCTTATTTAGATTTTTGGGAATCAATTATTCAAACAAGAAATTGCTGACAGGGCTATGACAAAAAGTTAAACGCTCAAATAATCAAAATACTTTCCTTTCTTTCTCCATTTTATATAATAATTCAGGTACATTAAATCGTTCTCCAAATTTAGCTTTTAGTTCCTCTCCACGC
>CAYLSF010000925.1:0-3260 GCA_964385675.1 uncultured Saprospiraceae bacterium | reverse complement strand
GATAAACCATAATCATTTACATATTGCAAAACCCCACCTTTGAAAGGAGCAAACCCCCAACCATAAATACTCCCAATATTGGCATCAGGAATGCTTGTAATGATTTTTTCTTCATAACACCATACAGATTCTATCACCTGTACAAACATTAGTCGTTCGATAATATCTTGTTCTGTGTATCCATGTTTTTGAGTTGGAAAATGTTCTGTTAAATCACTCCAAAGGGTTGGCGTTTCATTATCATAATCATAAAAACCTTTTTGGGTAGCTTTTCCAGTTCTATCCAGCTTTTCCACCATCTTTTCTAAAATTCGAAGTTCCTTTTTATAGAAGTACTTTGCTCCAAATTTGGTGTTTTTGATGCGTTCAAATTTTAAAATCTGTTGAAGCGATAATTCATCCAATAACGCTAAAGGCCCTTGTGGCATTCCGCTTTTTATCCCATATCGCTCAATTAACAACGGAGAAACCCCTTCTTTTAATAAAGCTAACCCTTCCATGGCATACATTCCAGAAACTCTAGAAGTATAAAACCCTCTTCTGTCTTTTACAATAATTGGAATTTTATGAATTTTTTTAGCAAAGTCGTATGCCCTTGCAATAGTTTCTTTAGAAGTTTCTGTACCTTCTATAATTTCTACCATTTTTTGAGTCTCAGCAGGTGCAAAGAAACGCATTCCAATAAAATTTTCGGGACGCAGAGACGCTTTGGCAATTCTTGAAATAGATAAACTAGAGGTATTAGTGGCAAATAGAGTAAATTCATCTAAATACTTACTCGCTTCCTCAATAACCCGTTTTTTTAGATTTAAACTTTCAAAAACCGCTTCTATTACTACATCACATTGCTCAAAATCTTCAAACTTATCCGTGACACTTATTCGTTTTAGAATCGTATCTCGCTCCTTTGCAGTGAGTCGTCCTTCTGTTATTTCCTGTTGCAATAGTTTTTCGGAATATTTTCGGCCTCGCTTAGCTACAATTTTTGAAACATCTTTTAAGATGACTTTTGCACCATTTATAGCACATAAATAGGCGATAGCTGACCCCATACGCCCCGCTCCTATAATTCCCACGTTTTGAGGTCTAAATTTCCCAAAACCTTTTGGGCGGCTTATATTCTGTTTAATTGCATTGATATCATACCAATAGGCTTTGGTCATATTTTTAAAGTTTTGACCATTGATCAATTCTACAAATCGCCGGCTTTCTATTTGGCATCCCGTATCAAAATCAACCGTAGCAATATCAACAATAGTGTTTAATACCATCATTGGAGCAGGATAATTATTTTGCGTTTTTTGAACCAATTGAATGGTACTTTGAGCGATCCATTCCGTAATATGTGATAAGTGAGGTGTACCACCTTTGAGTTGAGCATTGGGTTCATCCCAGGGTTGTACAGGGTTGGGATTATCAAAAATCCATTGTTTAGCTTTTAAAATTAAATCTTCATTATCTATGGCTAATTCATCAATTAATCCTTTTTGAAGGGCAGTAAATGGTCTAAAGATATGACCAAATGCTAAAGAAGGATAAGCTTTTTCAATCCCTAACTTCCAAACTAACCGAACTAAACCACCTGAGCTAGGCATCATTCCCAAATTGATCTCAGGAAAGCCGATAAAGGTTTTAGGATTATCAATAGCAATTCTATGGTGACAAGCTAAGGCAAATTCAAAACCACTCCCCAACGCAGAACCACTAATAGCTGCCACAATTGGCACACCAAGCGTTTCCAATTGTCGGTATATTACTTTATACATCTGAACCAAAGAAAATACCGCATCTATTTTATCTGCTTCGTATATATAATTTAATTCACCGCCTGTCAAAAAAGTCTTTTTAGCAGATGTTATAATTACTCCTTTTAATTTTCCAGCTACAATCTCCTCTTGTAACTGTTTTATAACAGGTAAAAAAACTTGACCTATATGATGATTAATAACATTGCCTATTTTTCCCTTCATATTTAAGGTCAATGTTACGATGTTATCATTATCTTTTCTGTATTGTATCATATTGAACTAGGAATGATTCCCTTTTTCGGTACTAGTTTAAATAAAATATTAAAGTAGGATTAAGTTACAAAGTGGTCTAAACCCTTTCAATTATTGTTGCCACGCCCATTCCACCGCCTACACACGTTGTCACTAAGCCTCTTTTTAGGTTTCTACGTTCTAATTCATCTAAAATAGTTCCAACTAATATTGCCCCCGTTGCTCCGATAGGGTCTCCCAAAGCTATCGCCCCACCATTTACATTTAAATTATCATCGGACAGGTCAAAATCATTTTTAAACTTCAGTACAGCCGCTGCAAATGCTTCATTGACTTCCCAAAGATCAATATCTTTAGCAGTCAATCCAGCTATATTTAACGCTTTTTGAGCAGCAGGCGTAGCCCCTTCTAACATAATAGTAGGTTCCGTACTCACTACGGTAGCCGCAAGTATCTTAGCTCTTGGTTGGATACCTATTTTTTTGCCAATAGCCCTATTTCCAATCATTACCAAAGCCGAACCATCTACAATTTCGGCAGAGTTACCCGCCGTATGTAAATGTTTCATCTGCTCAATCATTGGATATTTTTGTAATGCAATATAGTTATATCCTGATTGACCAATATTAGCAAAGGCAGGTGGTAAAACAGCTAATTTTTCAAGTGAAGTATCATAACGAATAGCTTCATCTTTTTCTAAAATGGATAATCCTACCTTATCTTTAATAGGGATAATAGAGGCTTTAAAATAGCCTTCCCTTTGAGCCATTTGAGCTTTTTCCTGTGATTTTAAAGCATATTCATCCAATAATTCCCTTGTAAACCCTTCTTTAGTTGCCAATAAATCAGCAGCAATACCCTGTGGTACAAAATTAATAGTAACACTAACGCTTGGATCAAATATCATAGGACTTCCATCCGCTCCCATCTGTAATCGACTCATACTTTCGACGCCTCCTGCTACAATTAAATCCGACCATCCAGAACGAATTTTTAAAGCTGCAAGATTAATCGCTTCTAAAGCAGAAGCACTAAACCGATTGAGTTGCATACCAGCCACCTTATCTGACCATAAAGCATATTGTACAGCCGTTTTAGCAATATTTCCACCTTGCTCATCTATTGGATTTACGCATCCTATGATAACATCTTCTACTAGGCTTGTATCTAAATTATGGCGATGTTCCATTGCTTTTAAAAGTGTTGCCAATAAATCAATTGGTTTCACTTCATGTAGTAATCCTTCCTTTTTACCCTTTC
>CAYLSF010000924.1:0-3574 GCA_964385675.1 uncultured Saprospiraceae bacterium | reverse complement strand
TGACTGTATTTTTAAATTTTAAATACATTTATACTTTATCAATTGGTATTCCAATACATTTTTTGAGAAATCCCCAGCCAAAAAGTAGACTTTTGGTGTCAAAATGACGTTTTTTGAGACAGGGTGCTGTCATTTTGGCGTAGTTTGGCTTGGCGAAAGAAGATGTTTATAAGGAGTTCGGTAAGAAGTATAAAATCAAAGGGGAAAGCAGTAGTAGAAAAGTATTAATGATTTTGACACTTTTTTGTGAATTTTAATAAATTGATTTTTGATGATAAGTTATTCCAACAACCCATTCGCCTTCAAACAAGATTTCATAATCAAGTATTGAGCAGTAATATATGTAATCATGATCCAAAGACTAGGGTAGAGAATATTCAATTCATCTCCTTTGAATTTATTTAGAGCAATCACACTATCTGAAAACATAAATAATAATACGCCCAAGAAAAGCGTCCAAAAGAGTGTAGAAGGGAGTTTAGTTTTGAGGTTTAAAGCAGAAACTGCCATTGCAGTGATAACACCACTATACAATAAAACGGGAAGTTGTAAATCACCTAAATCATTCCATAAATAGACATTAAAACCTATCCAAAATAGTAGAAAGGGTATAATCCAAAAAGGCTGAAATCCGATAAACCCTTTGACTTTGGGTAGATAATTAAAAAATGCCAAGGTGTAAAAAACATGAGTCATTAAGAAGCAAACCAATCCACCCATAAAAAAATCATCTCCTTGAAACATGAGTAATGTATCACCTCCTATAGAAAAGACCAATCCATAAAAGATAAAAGTACTAAATCGAGTGGTATTTGATTTAGTTTGAAAATAGAAATAGATGGATAAAATCGTCAGTAATAACGGTTTGGTAAAATACCTCAGTTGAATATCTTGAGTAGCTTCTGCCCAAAGTTCTAAGGCTGCAATGACGAAAAATATGGAAATAAAAGGTTTCATGGTTTTGACAATCGACATTCGACCGCTTCGCTTTTCGACATTCGAGTATCGGAAAGCGAAGCGACAATAAAGTTATTCTATAGCAGGAGTTTTATCCAATCCACTTGCCATAGCTGCTACAAGCATTACAATCACACATCCAATCAAATTCAACCATAAATAAGGCATTTTAATAATACCATATTCATTCATCAAAAAGATAGTAACAACGAAAAACTCTGCAATAATAGCTCCTACAAATACGGCTCGTCCACCAATCTTTTTCATAAAAAAGGCGACTAAGAAAATACCTAAAATAGTACCGTAAAATAGCGATCCAATGATATTAACGGCTTCAATTAAATTATCAAAAAGAGAGACGGAAACGGCAAAAATTAAAGCTAAAATCCCCCAGAGTATAGTAAAACCTTGAGACGCTTTAAAGTAATGTGCATCGTCACCATCAGATTTGAAAATTCGCTTATAAATATCCATTGTGGTAGTCGTTGCTAAGGCGTTGAGTTCAGCAGCCGTTGAGGACATAGCTGCAGAAAAGATGACGGCTAAAAGTAATCCAACTAAGCCAGAAGGCAGATGATTCATGACAAAGGTGATAAATACAAAGTCAGATTCTTTGGATGAATCATCTACCGTTTTGACTAATTTTTGTATGTCATCATTGACTTGATCATATTGTTGGGTAGATAAATCCACACTTGATTTTGCTGATGCAATCGCTGTTTCGTCGTTTTGATTAAGGGCATCTACCAACTTTAAAACCTCCGTTCTTTTTGCATCAAAAGCAGCTTGATGTTGACCTTCTAAACTTTCTACTTGTTGGGTATAACCTTGTGCGACAAGCTTTTCTTTAGCTGCGGCATCAAAGAAAGCAGGTGGAGCAGTAAATTGATAAAACACAAATAACATCGCACCAACAAATAGAACAGAAAACTGCATTGGAACTTTAAAAATACCATTGAATAATAATCCTAAACGACTTTCAGTCAACGTCTTACCAGATAAATAGCGTTGTACTTGAGACTGATCCGTTCCAAAATAAGAGAGAAATAGGAACGTACCACCAAGCAAAGAAGACCAAATATTGTATTTATTATTTAAATCAAATTCAAGGTCAATCATTTCTAATTTTCCCATTTTACCCGCTACAGCTACCGCATTTCCAAAGGAAACTTCTTGTGGTAAGGAATTGATTAAAATGATAAAGGCAATAAATAAACCACCTAAAATAATAATCATTTGCTGTTTTTGGGTTTGACTTACGGCATCTGTTCCGCCCATAACGGTATAAAATGTCACCACAACGCCAATGACCAAAATGGTATAGCCCAACTCCCAACCTAAAATCTTATTTAAAATAATGGCAGGTGCAAAAATGGTTATCCCAGCAGCTAATCCTCTTGACAAGAGAAACAAACAAGCTGTAAGGGTTCTAGCTCGTAAATCAAATCGGGTTTCTAAGTATTCATACGCTGTAAATACTTTCATTCGATAAAAAATCGGTAAGACAAATATGGCGAGGATCACCATAGCAATCGGTAATCCAAAGTAAAACTGAACAAACCCCATGCCTTCTTCAAAAGCCTGACCTGGAGTAGATAAAAAGGTAATCGCACTCGCTTGTGTTGCCATGATTGAGAACCCTATCGTCCACCATTTCAAATCTCTATCCCCCAATAAGTAGGATTCCACACTATCTTTCCCACGCGTTTTCCAAATCCCATACAATACAATAAAGGCTAAAGTCGCAACCAGAATAATCCAATCTAAACTGCTCATTGAAATTTTAATTGTCGAATTGTTTGATTGTTAAATTGTTAATGATGTGAACACAAACATTCGTTCAACAATTTAACAATCATAGCAATTGTTATTATTTATACAATACTTACTACAATCAATATTCAAATAAAGTGTAGTTTAAAGTAATATGTATAAGTTTTATTTTTATAGGTCTTTCTTATTAAAAAAGTCGATTGTCGAAAGTCGATTGTCGCACCTATTACTTATACGCTTGTGTGAAAAAATACATGGCTAAAATCAATATGGTGTGCAATACCAATACAAAAATGTATAGATTATTCCAACTGCCTAAGATAGGAGGCGGTGCGTCAGGTTGCTGCTCGTTGTTCGTTTTCATGGATTTTTAGTAATTGTTAACGATTAACTGCTAATTTTTAATTTACGCTGTAATACTACTAAATTTTTGTAGTAATTTCTCATGTTCAATTACATGTGAGGTTACAAAAAAAATTAAGACAGTATATCAACAGGCTTATCCACATTTTGTTAATTTTGCTACGGAACAATCCATAATTAAAAATTAATCGTTAACCATTAATAATTATTCACGCATTGTACACTATAAAGTTACCAGAATTTGAGGGACCTTTTGATTTGTTACTTTTCTTTATAGAAAGGGATGAATTGGATATTCATGATATTCCTATAGCCAAAATAACCAATGATTTTTTGGATTATATGCGCGTCATGGAATCGCTGAATATTGACTTGGCGAGTGAGTTTATTTTGGTAGCTGCTACATTGATGCGGATTAAATCTAAGTTGTTATTACCTCGAAAAGAATTAGACGAAGAAGGGAATGAGATAGACCCTAGAG
>CAYLSF010000923.1:0-3581 GCA_964385675.1 uncultured Saprospiraceae bacterium | reverse complement strand
ATAGAGTAAAAGGATAAAAAAATACAATATATGAGTAAGCGTAATTGCAATTCTACTATTTTAGTACAGCCTTTAAAAGGCTTAAAAATAAAAAGTTTTTTATTCTCTGAGTAATATAAAAAGCCAGTCCAAATCAATGAACTGACTAAAAAATGCTTTAACATAAGATTTTCTCTTCAATTGAGCCTTATTTCAAAAACTGTTGCGTAACAACCGCTCCATTTTGTTTTGTAATATGTAAAATATATTGCCCTTTTGGTAAATCTGTCGTGTTAATAGTGAATTGCTTGTTATTAATTGAAAACTGCTTTATAGGCTGTCCTAGCATATTATAAATCGTTCCCATCCCTTCAGCACTAATAATATTCAATTTATCTTGAACAGGGTTGGGAAAAATTTGAATGGTTCTACTCTTATTCCCGACAGCTATTGGGAGATCTATTGTTATACTGACAATTGGTGAGTATTCAAATTGTTCATCAAAGTCGATTTGCTTCAAGCGATAGTAATTGATGCTACTTGATGGATTTTCATCAATGAATTCGTAATTTAAAAACTCCGTAGTTGTACCATTTCCTTCTACAAAACCAATATTTTCCCATCTTTCCCCATCTTGACTTCTTTCGATTTCAAAACCTTGATTATTTAATTCGGAGGCTGTTGTCCAAGTTAGAGATACTGTTTTGTCAATTTTTTGAGCATTAAAATCAATCAACTCTACGGGTAAAGCCGTACTACTCGCCAAAATAAACTGACTAAAACTAGTAATTCCAACATAAGTTACTTTACCTCCGATTACTGTTGCAGCACCTACTATCGACCAACCACCTGTGCTATTATCATCTCTTTTGTATAAGACTACAACAGAACCATTAGGGAAACTGGTAAAAAAGGTAGCTGTAACGTTGAATGTACCTGGTGCACCACCGTTTGCAAAAATATTAATAAAGTAAAATTTGGGTTCTACATTCGCTTCTGCAATACCTGAAGTGGTGTTAGGTTCTTCATTTGCTTGTGTTACAGATACATCTTGTGAGTTATCAAAAGGATCAGCCGTGTCATCAATAGTCACATCATTGACGGTTTGTGATTGATTTTGATGATTCGTAGCTTCAACGGTATTGCCCTCAATAATGGCTGCTGTTGATGGAATAATATCACTATTTGTCATATTAACAGTCGTTCCATTATGATTATTGGAAGTTAAATCTACTATTTCGCCTACAGTTCCATTAGCAGTTGCTACATTATCAAAAGAATAATAAGCAACCAAACCAGCCTCATTTCCATTTAATTTATGATTCTTATTGGTTCTAATTTCAGATGCGGTTCTCACATCATTCCAAATTCGGATTTCGTCTAATTCACCAGTAAATATTTGGTCTGCTGAGCCAGATAGAATATTTCCTCCATCAGCTAGTACTAATGCCTCAACTTGAGATGATATAGTATAGGTAAATGTATTAGATAATACTCCATCTATATAAATCATTGTCCCGTTAGACACACCGGATTGAAAAGTCATAGCTATATGATGCCAATTATTATCATTTAATGTTACTCCCGTACTTGTTGTAGTCCCATTACTCCAATCATAAGTCACTAATACATTATCGTTTAAAAATAAGCCATAAGCTTGTCGCTTAGAAATAATTCCTCTAAAACCAGTACCTGCATCGCCTGTTTTTAGCCATCCTTCGATTGTACCCGTAGTAATTTGAAAATTTGCATTATTCGAACAATTCACATAATCATCCGTACCATCAAACTCTAGAGCATTGCATCCTGACGCTAATCCTGAAATCGAATTGGGTGTCCCAATCGTATAATAACCATCTTGTAAATCCACTCCTGTAAAAGAGACTTGGTTCGTATTTGCAATAGCATTACCCGTAGTCACATCTGTAAAATCACCAGAAGTACCTGAGCGATATAATAAAACATAATCCGATGCTGTACCTGCTGTTACCGTACTTCCCGAAATCGTTCCCAAGTCAAAGGTTAAAGTAGCACCACTTACAGTACCAGTTTCATCTACATACCAGGTTTGACTGTATCGGTTTATTCCTGTAGAGGTTGACATATCGTTAGTGGTCGTTCCCGTTCCTGCATTATCATGACCGAAAGTAGCGAAATTCGTTTCTGTTAAAGCTGAACCCACTTGCATAGTTAATCCATCGCTTTCAGAAGTAGTATTTGTTCCTGTGATTTGCCAAAGTCCTCGAACATCCGTTTTATCATTCATCGTAGTGTTTCCAAATGCAGCATAAGAAGTTGTGAAATTAGAAGTCGTATTGCTGCCAGAAAAACCATCCCAAGTTCCTGTATAGCTATTTTTACTATCTGTAATAGAAGTCGTACCATCTGCGTGATCAAGCTGATAATAAGCTATGAGGTTGGCTTCACTTGCAGGTGTTAGTTGCTTGTGCATATTATCTTGAATTTCGGTAATTGTTCGTACATCATTCCACATTCTGATTTCATCAATCTCGGCTTCTAAATAATTTGATGCAGCCGTAAATTCTCCTATGACAACAGGCTCTGAGGAGTTTACAAATCCTGCAAAACTTAATGACGTACTCTTATCTAATACGCCATTGATATACATGATAGCAGTAGAACCATCGTAAGTCAATGCTACATGATTCCAAGTATTCGTAGTTAATGTACCATTTCCAACGGTATTTAAATTACTGACATTATTGTTGAGTGCAAAACCGAGTTGATTATCTAAAATATAAAACATATATCCTGTACCATTATTTGCATTTCGGTCTTTTTGTATAATGGCTCTTGGACTTGAATTACCAGAAGTAGGCTTTATCCATGCTTCAAAAGTTAAGTTAGTACCCGAATAATCAAAATCATTATTATCTGATACGGTAAAGCGGTCATCTGTGCCATCTAAGTCTAATGCCTGAGCATTTGTTTTAATTTGTAGTCCTGCTATTAATAGTAAGCAACATGTAATTTGTAAAATTTTATTCATCACAAAATTGGTTAATAAGTTCACTAATATAATTTGATAGGACAAAGCTAAGGGAGAAAAAGGGCGTGGAAAATACTATGTTTATAGTATTAGAAGCCTGATATTTAAAAACAAAGCCAGTCCAAATCAATGAACTGGCTAAAAATACTTTGATATAGAAGTTACTCTTCAATTGAGCCTTACTTCAAAAACTGCTGCGTAACAACTGCTCCATTTTGTTTTGTGATATGTAAAATATATTGCCCTTTTGGTAAATCTGTCGTGTTAATAGTGAATTGCTTGTTATTAATTGAAAACTGCTTTATAGGCTGTCCTAGCATATTATAAATCGTTCCCATCCCTTCAGCACTAATAATATTCAATTTATCTTGAACAGGATTTGGGAAAATTTGAATTACCTTATCAAGCTGCTCTCCTATTGTGATAGTAACAATTTTAGAATACTCGTATTTTCCATCAAAGTCGATTTGACGTAAACGATAGTAATTGATGCCGCTCGATGGATTTTCATCAATGAATTCGTAATTTGAAAACTCTGTAGTCGTGCCATTGCCTTCTACAAAACCAATAGTCTCCCAATCCCGATGGCTAT
>CAYLSF010000922.1:0-3588 GCA_964385675.1 uncultured Saprospiraceae bacterium | reverse complement strand
ATCAAAAGGCTTTGTTAAATAAATATCACCTCCTGTTGAATAACCTGTTATTCTATCATTCTCTGTACCTTTAGCTGTCAAGAAGATGATCTGGATATAATCATACGCTGGATTTTGGCGAATACGTCTAGCTACTTCAAAACCATCAATCCCTGGCATCATTACATCTAAAATCATCAAATTAGGTTGAAAAGTATCTATTATATCCAACGCTTGCTCTCCATTGAAAGCTTTCGCAGTATCAAACCCTTTTTTCTGCATCAGAAAGTCGATTGCCAATACAATATTGGGTTCATCATCAACTATCATGACTCTAGTTCTAGTTTGGTTCATTTGGATAGACTCACTTTGACAGGCCTAGTTCTGAACTTTGAATAAACAAATTTGAAATATTACAATCTTACTGATTATTAACATTCTCTATTTTTATACAAAATTTTTTCAGAATAATGCCTCATCTCCTTCCTCCAATTTTTGATAAAATTCTATAAGAAAGTTACTCCTCACTCATATTTTCCCAAAAAATCAAAGAAATTCAATATTAATTCTGTTTATTTCTTAAATCAGTATTAAAAATACTGAAATTCATATCTTATCCAAAAAAAATTTTCACTTTATATGAATAAATAATCATATCTAGTTATGACTATCTACTTTGGGCAATGGTAATTCTACCAAAAAAGAACTTCCTTGTTCTACTACACTTGAAACGGATATACTACCACTATGACGCTCTACGATAGATTTTGTGATGTATAAGCCGAGTCCGCTACCTGTTGGTTTACCTAATTTTTGATTAGCGACTTGTGTAAAACGGTCAAAAATACTTTGTTGTTTTTCAATTGGGATTCCGATTCCATTATCACGAACAACTAGGATTGCTTTTCCATTTTTAGAAAAAATATCAATTGTGATTTTTCCATTTTCTTTATCACAAAACTTAACGGCATTAGAAAGTAAATTGACCAATACTTGCATCAATTTATCTTTATCGCCTTTAACCTTTAGTATTTTGGGAGAACTATTACATTGATAATGAATAGCTCTCTGATTTAATGTACTCGAAAGACTAGCTAATGCTTGTTTCGCTAATTCAACCAAATCAAGTTCTTCGAATTGATAATCGACTTGGTCTGCTTGTATTTTCTTGAGATCTAGTACCTGATTAACCAATCTAGCAATTCGCTCACTTTCACTGACCATGATACCTAAAAACTCTTCTTGCTGTTGGTCTGTCAGTGTATTGTCTTTTAAAATATTGGCAAATGCTTTAATTGAAGTAATCGGTGTCCTTAGTTCATGTGTAATTGTTGAAATGAAATCATCTTTGAGTTGATCTAGTTCTTTCAGTCTTTCATTAGCTAGTTTGAGTTCGTTGGTAGTTATTTCTAATTCATTAGATTTTTTCTCTAATGCTTTGGAGTATAACATGATTTCTTGTGTTTCGTCTAGTATTTGCATCACTTCTTCTACAGAGATTGGATCTTCTTTAACAATAGAACCAATCAAAGAGCGTGCTGAAGTTACACCAATCGCACCTGACAGTAATGCTTCTATCTGATTGACAAATTCTGCATCAAGTTCATCATTTTTACTTAAATCAATATCTAATCTTTGGGCGTGTTCTTCTAAGATTTCATCGGCTCTTTTTGCTCCGACAAACCTTTCTAATAAAAATTTAACATCTTCTAGGGATGCGCTACGATTGACCACCTGATATTCAATCGGGCTAGAGGTATATTTTTGAATATTAACAAATAAATCTGCCTGTGTTCTTTCTAATGCTGTTTGACTTGTATTTAAAGAAACTAGTACATAGGCTAGAATGTTAAAAAGTAAACTCCAAAATGCTGCTTGTGAAACGGCATCGATATCTTCGACTCCAAATAATGCTGTAGGTCGTAGCCAACTAATATTCATAAAACCGTCCGTCAATAGGTTTACTGAGATAAAATTTGCTTCCACTAATGTCGGAACGACTAACGTATAGCCCCAAATAATATAACCAAATAATAAACCCATCATTGCACCACGTTTGTTTCCTACTTTCCAAAATAATCCTCCAAGTAGTGAAGGTGCAAACTGTGCGACTGCTACAAACGAAATCAAACCAATAGAAATCAATGTATAGTCATCTATCAAACTGAAATATCCGTAGGCGAATAGTAAAACAAAAAGAATACTGATTCTTCGAATTTGTAAAAAACGTTGAGAAATATCTGTGATATTTTTATCTCGCATCACAGATGTTTGGACGAGAAAAGGAGTCACCAAGTTATTACTAATCATAATACTCAATGCAATCGTAGAAACAATCACCATACTCGAAGCGGCAGATAATCCACCAATGAATACCAAAAGTGCTAAAGCATTATTTCCATAATGAATGGGCATCGTCAATACAAATGTATCTGCATTGACTGTCCCACTAGTGAATGTTAAGTCGCCACCAATCGCAATAGGCAATACAAAAATATTAATCAGTAATAAGTACAGAGGAAATATCCAAATGGCCCTATTTATATGTCTTGTATTAAAATTTTCGACAACAGCTACATGAAATTGACGTGGTAAACACAAAATGGCAAACATAGAAATCACTGTTAGCCAAAGCCAGTTATTGCTTGTTGTCATTGTACCATCAAAGTCAAAGAGCTTTTGTGTTGCTTCATTAAGTGTAGCTTGTTGAAAAATATCAGCAAAGCCATCATATACACCAAATGTGATAAAAAGTCCTACTGCTAAGAAAGCTACCAATTTTACAATAGACTCGAACGCAATTGCAGCTACTAAACCTTCGTGTCGTTCTGCTGCATCTAGCCTGCGTGTTCCAAAAAATATTGTAAATAAAGCGAGGACAACCATTACATAAAATCCTGTATCTGTATAAAAATACTTATCATCCATAAATGGTGGCAGTTCTTGCCCTGCCAATACCTCAAAACTAGTTGCTACTGCTTTTAGCTGTATTGAGATATAAGGAATAATACCAGAAATAGCGATAATCGTTACTATAATACCCAATCGACTACTTTTACCATATCGCGAAGCGATGAAATCTGCGATAGAAGTCAACCGTTGATAACTACTAATATGTATGATTTTCCTTAAAATAAAATACAGTAGTGGCATCATCAAAAGTGGCCCGATATAGATAGGTAGAAAACCAATACCATCTGCAGCAGCTTTTCCTACACTGCCATAATATGTCCAAGCAGTACAGTATACGGCTAAAGAAAGCGCGTATACATAAGGATTATTAACGATACTCTTTCCTTGCTTAGCTTTATTTTCACTGTATTGTGCTATTCCAAACAATACAGCCAAATAAGCAATAGCAAAACCGATAATAATCCAGATATTCATTAGAAATAGTTGTTATATGGTTATATTGTTCTTTACTATGTTTTATAACATGACAGTAGAACAATAAAGCGTTATTCTTTCTTTTTAAATTCCATTAACCAAAAGAGTAAAATCGTCATCAATAACCAAATAAAGAAAATATATAAGAAAATCAGTGGAATACCTAGTACTAGATTAAATTACAAAAATTTAGTTAAACATTATTCTGATGGCTATTGGTCA
>CAYLSF010000921.1:0-3591 GCA_964385675.1 uncultured Saprospiraceae bacterium | reverse complement strand
CAACTAATAACTACAATTTAAACCTATTCTGCAATAGAACCATAATAAATATCATACTGCTATATATTTTATTTATTTAGGATTTCGGAGCAAGTTTTACCAAAATCGTAAACCTGTATGCCGACAAAGGTCGTATATCCGAAATGTATAACTTCAAGTGAAAGGAATATATTACACAACATATTCTTTTCATTTGAAATTATATATCACTACCTTTTGAAAACGCTGTCCTAAATCAACTCTTTCAACGCACCAATCAACATATTCACATGATTTTTCGTACAGCTCTCCCCCATAATACCAATTCGCCAAATCTTACCTGCAAATGCTCCCAAACCACCGCCTACTTCAATATTGTAATGCTCCAATAACTGCCTACGAATTTTAGCTTCTTCTAATCCTTCAGGAAGAAAAACAGAATTGAGATTAGGTAAACGATAAGCTTCATCGACCAGATAACGGAATCCTAAATCTTCCAATTGCCCTTTCAAATATTGATGAACAGTTTGGTGTCTTGCCCAACGATTTTCTAAACCTTCTTCTAATACCAAACTTAATGCTTCATATAGGGCATAAATCGAAGAAACAGGAGCCGTATGATGATACGCCCGTTTTGCACCCGCCCAATAGTTTTTGACCAAACTCAAATCTAAAAACCAGCTTTGAACCTTGGTTGTACGGTTTTCAAGGGCTTTAACGGCTGCATCTGAAAAACTGACAGGCGACAGTCCTGGAGGGGCACTCAAACACTTTTGTGTACCCGAATAAATCGCATCTATCTTCCATTCATCGACTTTCAATGGAACGCCACAATAAGAAGTTACCGCATCGACCATTAATAATGCACCGGCATTGTGTACCAAATCACTAATTTCTTCCATCGGTTGGCAAACACCTGTTGATGTTTCAGCATGAACTAAAGCGACTAATTTGGGTTTTGGACATTTGTCCAAAGCGGCTTTAAGCTCAGCAGGTTCAATGATATTGCCCCATTCCGCTGTAACGGTATGGACTTTTGCCCCACATCGAGTAGCAATTTCCTTCATTCGTCCACCAAATACGCCATTGATACAAATAATAACTTCATCATCTGGTTCTAATAAATTGACCAAACAAGTTTCCATCCCTGCACTACCTGGTGCAGATACCACAAAAGTCAAATGATTTTTGGTCAACATCGTCTGCTGAACCATACTTTTGACGGCATCCATCATTTGAACAAATTCTGGATCAAGATGACCAATTAAAGGCGTAGCCATCGCTTTTAGCACTCTAGGATGGGCATCCGAAGGCCCTGGGCCCATCAGTATTCTTGGTGTAGGATTGAAAGATTTCATTGTTTTATTGTTAAAATTTATGTGTTTTGTAAAGTTACTATTTTAGACGGTCATTCTGTTGAAACAACTCGACCCAATGTACTGCTTTTTTACCTGTAAAATGTTCAATCTGATGGCGACAGCTAAAACCGCAAGCGACCAAAGCATCCTCTTTTTGAACTTCTTTTTCTATAAAAGGAAATAGGATTTCTTCGCCAATTTTTTTGGACAATTCATAGTGTTCTTTTTCATAACCAAATGAACCGGCCATACCACAACAGCCCGAAGGTATTTCTTCTACTGCTTCATTGGATAATAACTGCTTCATGGATTTTGTACCATAAATCGCTTTTTGATGGCAATGACCATGAATGAAAATCTTATTCACAGTGGGTTGTAAATCGGATTGAATATGACCTGTCTCAATTTCATCATGGATAAAGACATCAATCATTTTGACATGATTTTTTAGTCGTTGAGCTAATCCTTCGTCATCAATTAAATCTGACAAATCATCGGTAAGTGCAGAGGCGCAACTCGGCTCACAAACCACTACATTTAAACCTTGTTGGAAGTATTTATCTAATTGTTGAACCGTTTTTGTCCCTTCTTTTTTAGCGTCTCTCAAAAATCCGTTGGAGATTTTCGGGCGTTGACAGCATCCAACATTGGCTAAAATCACTTCATAACCCAATGATTGTAATAACTCAGTAGCAGCAATACCGATATTGGGTTCATGGAAATTGAGATAAGTATCCGCAAAGAGGACTACTTTCTTAGAAGGGTTCTTGGTAGGTTGATAGTTTTTGGAAAACCATTTATAAAAAGGTTGAGCAGCATATTCGGGTAAAATGCGTTCTTTCTCAATGCCAGCCAATTTTTCTAAAGATGCCCGAAACAGCTTCGTTTTTTGTATGCCATTGACTATTCCAGATAAAGCACCCGAAAATTTATCAGCCATTTCGGTAGAGTTTCTAATAAAACGCTCTCTCAGATTGATGCCTTCTGCATCATATTTCTTTTGCCAAACCTCACTTTTCAGCTTCGCCATATCCACATTGCTTGGACATTCTGATTTGCAAGCCTTGCAGGATAGGCATAAATCTAAAGCATCTATCACTTCTGGATTGGTCAATCCATCTTTTAACTGTCCCGACATTGCCAATCGAAGGGCATTTGCTCGTCCTCTTGTAGAATGTTCCTCTTCTCTCGTTGCCTTAAAACTCGGACACATCGTACCGCCTTGCATCTTTCGACACTCACCAACACCAGTACACATATGGACAGCATTTTCAAAATTGCCATCTTCTTTATATTTATAAATGGTGTCTAATGGTAAGTCTTGATAGGCTGCGCCATAACGTAGATTTTGGTCAATCGGCGGTGCATCAATGATTTTACCTGGGTTCATCAGGTTTTCTGGGTCGAATAGCTGCTTGACTTGACGAAGCAATCCATAAACGTGGTCGCCAAAAAATTCTTTTAACTTATAACTTCTCACTAATCCATCACCGTGTTCTCCACTCCAAGAACCGCCATATTCCTTAACCAACTCAAATGTTTCTTCTGAAATTCTTTTAAAACGTTCAATGTCTTTGGCTTGACGCAAATCCAATATCGGTCGCACATGTATCACACCTACGCTGGCATGGGCATACATCGCAGCCTCCGTTCCATGTTTTTTACAAATTTTTAAAGTGCGGTCAATATATTCGGGTAAATGTTTGGTTGGAATGCCTGAATCTTCAATGAAAGGTAAAGGTGTTTTATCGCCTTTTACACCTAACATCAGACCTAAACCTTTTTTACGGATTACCCAAACATCGTCATAATTAGCACCTTCTGGAAAAGTGGGATAAGCATAGCCAAAACCTAATATTTAGCGACCATATTTTTAGGTCGCTCCAACACGTCGGCTTCACTATCGCCATAAAACTCCACGATTTGAATAGCTGCTGGATTACCTTCGATAAAGTGACAGCTTCGCTTGGTCGTCAAATTTTTTATACTTAAATCCACCACCGTTTTATCCAAAATTTCCACCGCAGAGGGTTGAAATTCTAGCATCGTTTCTACTGCTTGAATAGCTTCTAAGACTTCCGCAAAATGCACCACACAAACAGATTTGTGTTTTGGAAGTGGTACTAAGTTGAGTTTTGCTTCTAAGGTAGTTGCTAACGTTCCTTCACTTCCACAAACCATTTTGGCTAAATTCCATTGCTCTGTATGAATAAACTCATCCAAATTATATCCTTGTACTCGGCGCATTACCTTT
>CAYLSF010000920.1:0-3593 GCA_964385675.1 uncultured Saprospiraceae bacterium | reverse complement strand
GTCACTATTCATTTTTCGACCTCATTACATGGGCAGGTATTAAATTCTATTAATAACATAGTTCCGACTTCTCCAAATGTAGCAGGACAAGCTCAATATGGAGATATTCCCGTGAATTTACACAACGGACTCGCTAGTACCAATATCCCTATTGGTGCAGTAAACGAAGGAGGTGTTACTGTTCCTGTATCATTAAGTTATCATAGTTCTGGTATTCAAGTCAACCAAAATGCAACTAGTGTAGGGCTAGGTTGGAACTTAAATGCTGGAGGTATGATAAGCCGAGAAATTAGAAATAAACCAGATGAAGGAAAAAGTGATAGTTTTTATGGAGCTTATGGTTGGTATGAGCATATATATGCTTCAGGTTTCACTTCTAGCCCTCTTTTACCAAATCCTCAAAATCTCACAACAAGCTCGCCTTCTAGTGAAAAACAAATGGTAGAAGAAGCGGCAAAGGGAACAGTTGATACAGAGCCTGACTTATTTTATTTTAGTATGAATGGTTATTCAGGGAAATTTTTCTTTGATGAAGGTGGCAATCCAACATTGGTCAACTCACAAGATATTGATATTCAAGTTTATTACGATGGTACTCTTAAAGAATTTACTTCTTGGGTCATTACTACTCCTGATGGAACTGAGTATCATTTTGGAGATGGAGTAATAGAACAAGTTGCGAGTTATACAGAATATAAATCAGGTGTAACTACACCTAATAATCATCCAGGGTATGCACCGACTTCTGCGGATATTATTACATCAGCTTGGTATTTGACGAGGATAGTCCCTCTTAGTTCTCAACAAGATATTACATTTTCTTATCGAACCGAATATTATAAAGTAAAAAGTGAGATAGATGAATTAGGTCTGACTAATTCGGTATTCCCTACTACCAACGGCTCTTGTCTTGGAGGTGCAAGCAATATTTCAAAAGAAGCAATGACTACCAATGATCTGTGGGCAGTTTCTGAAATAAGAACAAGAGTACTTACATTAATATTAACTCCTTCCTCTGCTATTAATTTTATCAAAGGAAATGCTAGAACGGACTTAGATATATCTAATTTTAGAATGACAGGTTTGGGGCAAGTATCTTCTAGTACTACTCCAAGTACTATCTCTTCTATTCAAATCACAGAAGGAACTGCTTATCAATGTATTACAGAAATACATTTAAACTATGACTATTTCAATGGTCTTTCTTCTAATACCAATGATAAAAGATTAAGACTATTATCAGTAGAACAAAAAGATTGTGGAGGTTTAAATACACTTAACAGTTGGTCTTTTGAATATTATGATAAAGACTTTCCAGATGTACCTTCTGATGCTTCGTTACCCAATAAATTGAGCAATGCTGTAGATATGTGGGGCTATTACAATGGAGAAGGAGGTGCTAACTTAACTGATAAAACCATACTGCCAATAAATGTTTTAGAAAATGGCACACGAGCTACTACATTTCCTGAGGTTCAATATGGAACTTTAACCAAAGTAAATTACCCTACAGGAGGAAGTACAACTTTTGAATATGAGGCACACGAAACAGGTGAGCAAATAGTAGATTGTAGAGTATCAGAACAAATATCTAAGAGTGGTAGTATTTACAATCCTCCGCTTCCTAATAATAATACTTATATATATACTTTTACATCATCAGAAATAGACTATGGTTGGTTGTCTATACAATTAGCAAGTGGTAGCACACCCACTTTCAATACCGTAACCTTAGATATAGAAAAGAATGGACAATCTATTTATAACACTAGTTCGGTTGTTGGTTTTAACGAAGTGGAATGGTTAAAGCTTTGTAATCTAGGGTTAGAACCCAATACTGCTTATGATTTTATATTCACAACAACAGCTAACCAGGTTGATTTCAATGTAAAATACAAACCTTGTACAGTTATCAATCGTCTCATTGGTGGACTACGCATTAAAAAAACTACTACCTCTGATGGAGATAGTGATAACACGAATAATATTATCACTCATTATGATTATACATTAGATGATGGAAGTGCAAGTGGGATTTTGGTACGAGAACCTACTTATGTACAAGACATAGAAGGACTTCCTTTTCAAGGACTGGCACAAACTGTTCATAATGCAATAGTGGCAAAGCCAGGCTCTAATACTACAGAACTAGCATTTGGTGATGCAGGTAACTCTTATGGATGGGCCATTAGCTATACCAATACGAATTATTCATATCATTATGAAATCAGAAAAGCTAATCCAAGAGCCTCTACCTATGGTAATCACTTTGGATATAAACAAGTCAAAGTAAGCCAATTAGGCAAAGGATATACAAAATATCAGTTTGATATAGAGCCTATTACTGTTACAACTATTCCTGTATTCCCTGTTTCTATAGATGAAGGTATTACTTCTTCTAATATTGAAGACCAATTTAGAAGAGGTTTATTGTTATCGAAAAAAGTATATGATGAAAGCAATCAATTAATCGCAGAAACACAAAATAATTATACGGTATCTTGGGTATCAGAAGTATCTCCACAAAAATTTGCAGGTATTGATAGGTTTGGTTTTTCACCAATATCTTTTTTTATTGGCTATAAAACTTATGATTTATATTCAGGTAAAGTACAACTTACATCTAGTACCACAACAGTTAATGATATTACTAATACAACTTCTTATTCTTATCATCCTTCGGATTTACACCATAATCCGACTCGTATAGAAACTACAAACTCAGATGGCACTATACACATTAAGAAAATAAAATATGCAAAAGAGTTTGGTCCGATTATTAATGCGCAGAGTAATGAAGTACAAGCATTAAAGGGGCTGATAGATAAAAATGCTGTCGTTCCAATTGAGACACAAACTTGGATTAATAAAGGAAGTGGAGAAAAGTTAGTTTCAGGGCAAATAGCTTTATTTAAAAAAGAAGGCTTACAAATTGTACCTAAAGCACCAAGAATTACAGAACGAGCAAATATTAATGCGAATCATCAAGACCTTAGTATCGTTTCTGGGACATTTAACTATGCTTATTATCACTATCAAGGTGAAATTACTTATGATAATAGAGGAAGGACTGTAGAAGCCCAAAAAGAGCATGATATTCCTATTTCAATACTTTGGAATATCCCTATCAACCGACCTATTGCAAAGGTTGTAAATAGCCCTGTAAAAAGAGCAGCCTACTTTGACGGACGTAGAGTATCTGGTAATTGGGGCAATATTTCAGTATTGCAGTATTCTACGGATGCAAAAATAGGAGAAGATGCATATATACTTACTCCTACAAGCTTATCTGTAGATATTCCACAGCCTATAAGTGGAACTGATGATTATATTATTTCATTTTGGTATAAATCAGGAGCTGTCAAATTACAGGAACATAGTACTGGTGGAAGTTTTATAAGTATTTTAAGTCAAACTTCTACTACCAGTACTTGGACTTATTATGAAAGAGAAGTCAGTCTTTCACAAGCTAGAATGATAAAATTTGTAGCAGTTAGTGGAAATACGATGATTGATGAAATACGAATCTTTCCTAAAGATGCTCAAATGGAAACTTATAATTACAATTCGTTAGGAAAATTAATAACAAAAAT
>CAYLSF010000919.1:0-3595 GCA_964385675.1 uncultured Saprospiraceae bacterium | reverse complement strand
AATCAACAGGGGGTTAAATGCTACATCAATTGATAGAGGGATTAAAAGAAATACAGAAGGGGTTTCTAAATCATGGAATCATAAAAGAATAGAAGGGATTTTACATATAGATATTAATTCTATACCTAAAAAATCTTTAAAACGGATTCAATGCGAAAACTGGCAACCTTCAAATAATACTGATAACACGAATGTTAGTCTTTATGATAAGTATAAAGGCAATGAAAATGCGTTGAAGTTATTAGACGCATATCACAGTTATAAAAAATACGAAGGGGTTTATATATCCGTTTTCAATAATCGTGTTGACTTGATTGAATTGTACGCTAAAAAATACGCCTTTCTATTAGCAGGGGTTGAAATTAGTGGAACAGGGAAAAGAAGTAAGAGGGGAACAACTGATATTTTATTTGAGTTGTATAAAACTATTTTTGAAACCAATTATCACTATAATTCTTTTTGTAGGTTATTTAAAAAAATACGTTCCCAACATCAAGAAAAGCAAGACTTTTCAAAAGAGATAATTCACAAAAATCACTTTAGAGCGAATAATAATAAGACAACCAAGTTTCATATTGCCTTATGTCAGTTTTATGCGTCTTTGCCGTATCGTTACCCATCTAGGGTATTAGCTGACTTGATTAACTGTCATGTAATAGAGTTGAATCTAAAAGCAATCAGTAAGTCATGGGTAAAACAGGAAGTAGCTAAAAATGAAAATCGTTCTTTGATTTCAAATAGTCGCTATGGTTCAAAACATTTTGATAGAACAATTTCAAGTTATATTCCACGCTTGACCACTCCATTTCCTTCAAATGTTTGGATGATGGACGGAACGCCAATTCAATTTTACTGTTGGAATGAGAATCGCACACGATATATAAGATTAAATCTATTTGTTATCATAGATGTATGTACCCGTAAAATAGTGGGTTATGATATATCTAAAAGTGAGGATAGATATACAGTTATGAGAGCCTTAAAAATGGCAATTGATAATTGTGGTCATGCACCATCTGAAATTGTATCAGATAACTTTTCCGCAGGTGTATCTAGTGAATTGAAAGAAGTGGAACGACAATTCATAGGAACGAACGTGATTTGGAGACGCTCACGAGTTGGTAATGCACAAGATAAAGCCTATGTAGAAAGATGGTTTAGGACTTTTCAGAGTGTGGAATGTGCATTGTATGACAACTATATCGGTGAAGGTATAAGAAGTAAAGATAAGAATGGCAGACCCGATCCCGATTTTCTGAAAATGGTTGCTAGAAAAAAGGGTTATATAGGACAGGATAATATGAAATTGAGAATCGTACAAATGATTAGCAGTTTTAACAATAGGGCGTTAAATGGTCGTCAGTCTCCAAACCAATTATTTGAAACCCTTCCCAAGCCAAATATTAGAACTTTAGATTCTTTTGAGGTAGCCATGTTATTTTGGTCAAAACGTCAGATTACAGTTAGAAATAGTATGGTCATAATGACTATCCAAAAGGTAAAGTATTATTTCAAAGTAAAGAAATACGAGTTAAGATTAAAGCACCACAATCAAAAGGTGAATGTGAGATATGATGAAAGCGATCTTTCGTCTGTATTTATCTTTGATGATGATGATAATATTATATGTGAATGTTTAAGAGTCGAAGGTATGAACATTGCAAAAGTGGATCGAACTGAAAAGGACGAACAGATTATGCGTGAACATATTAAAGACGAAAAGGGATTTCAACAGTATATAAGAGATAAAAAAAGACAAATCATGAAAGAGGGTTTGGAAAGTGTTGGGTTGTCTGAAAATGAATTTCAAGTATTGAACCCTCTCGACCTTCAAAAGAATATCGTAAATACGATTGAAACGGATCAACTTGCTAAGTATTATGTGAACCAAGAAGGGTTGAATTATAGAAATGTCGAAGATTACAAGGCGGTTGAAATTAAAAGTGATTTTCTGCCTGATAAGAAAAAAACAATAGACCAGTTAAAAACGGTCAAAACAGCTAAAGACAAGGATTTAGAATTTAAGGTTGTAGGCGTTGATATTCTTGATTAAGAATACAATCTTGATACTAAAAGCAGTATCATACAATATAGACAGTAGATATATAAATTTTTAAAATTAGTGGATGGGGTTACGGTTATTCTAATAAACTAAAACCGTGACCCTACAACCACAAAAAAGGTAATGAGTCACGGTATATATAAATTTTTAAAATTACATCAAAGTTATGGAAAAGTTATCTGAATTTAAAAAAGCTAAAAAAGGGATTAGTCAGTTGATAGATTTCAAAGGACATTCTCAAAATGAAATTTCGGTTATATGTGGTGTTAGTAGTGCTACAATAACAAACATTGTTAGTGAGAACACAGATAAAGTAAGTGATACGATGTTAGCAAAAGTCAATAATGAACTGAATAGACTTTTGATAAAAGATTGGTCTGTTATCAATACTTATAATTTCACTTCAATTGAAAGTGCTTGTAATGAAGCAAGAACACGTAAACGTATGATCGGGGTTGTCGGATTCACAGGAGCAGGTAAAACAATAGGCTTAAAATATTACAATGCAAGTCAAAGAGAAACCTACTTTGTGACGTGTAGAAAGTCAATGAGAGCGAAGCAATTTTTCAAATCTATTCTAAAGTCACTAGGCGTTAAATTCGATGGTTCGCTACATGATATAATAGAACGGATAGCAGATAAATTGAGCGAAAAACAAAACCCTCTTTTGATAATAGATGAAGCGGGTAAGTTATCAAAAAATTGCTTGATGTATCTACATGATTTAAGAGAGTTGACTATTAATAATACTGGGATTGTGTTGGCAGGAGTTGATTATTTTAAAATGAATCTAACTCGTTTTGTTGAACGTCAAAAAGAAGGTATGGAGGAGTTTTATGATCGCATTGGAAAATGGATAAGACTAAGCCGTCCGACACATAAGGAAATTAAAGCAATTTGTAAAGCCAATATGATAACAAATTCTAGTGATATTAACACCTTATTAAGTGTCAACAATTACAGAGTTTTAAGGGATTGCATTATAAATATGAGAATTGAAAAAGGTGTTTTCAATTAGGGATTGAGGGGGCTTTTTTTGATACATGACAATATATTGCTAAAAGCAGCAGTAAAATAAAGTGTTAGAATCTTCCGCGACCTGTTTAAATGCCGTTTAAATCATTTAAGTGATTTAAGAAGTATAAAATCACAAGAAAGGTTAAAAAAGTCGCTTAAATCGAAAATTTTTATTTTAGGTTCTTACTTGAAAATATTGGTGGTTGTCTGTAATGGTAAAGCATATTTTTTTAATTAAAAATTGATAATAATTATTATGGTTGATTTAAATGATATTGCTAAGATGGTCAATAGCATGGATGCAAACGTTAAGATTAAATATAGTGGTGCTTATGCTCAAGCTATGGCAAACAGCACAATAAAAGGACGTGATAACTGGACTTACGCAGATTGGCAAGAAAAGGATAGTAAAGGTTTACACGGTATGATGATTCACGATCCTAGCCGTTTTGTTGCGTTAATGAATGCACATTATGTAGGATAAATTAAGATTGTAAGTATCTCCTATTGTATAGG
>CAYLSF010000918.1:0-3596 GCA_964385675.1 uncultured Saprospiraceae bacterium | reverse complement strand
TTTTATTTCAAACAAATCATGGTAATTTCCTCTAATTGGCAACCTGTTTTGAAGCGATGAAATATACATTTTACTATTCCCAATAATTCGATTTCTAAATCTTTACCTACTTTCCTAAAGACAGGCAAGGAAAAACTTCATTTATTATTATGTTGTCTTATAACATTTCTTTGATATTGTGATTTATTTTTTCTCAATTATAAATCTATACAATATCACTTTTTGTTCATATTGAGATTTTTTATCAATTTTAAACAAATCCTTTGCCCCTCTAGGTTGGATCAATTAATTTTTAAAAATTGTAATATATCGTCCAAATTTGATATCACTTGTTTGTAAGCAATCGAATAAGTAACAGTAAATAATAAATCTTCAATTTGAGTGGTTACTTTTTTTTCTAAGAACTAATTTTTATTAAATAGCCTTACTAAAAATCGGAGTACTCGGCTGATTACTCCAATAACGAGCATCTATCGCCATACAAATATTACGAATGTAGGGTTTGCCTGCTTCTGTAATACTCATTTTATAGGGAACTCGTTTGAGTAAACCATCTTGCTCAAAAGCACGTAAACGAGCAAAACCTTCATATAATTCAAGACATTGAAAGTGATAATCAAACCAACTCGTTTTGAAATTACACATTAAATTTTGAATATGATAGCGTAATATTTCATCACTTTCCGTCAATAAGTGTCCTCTTAATATTGGAAATTCTCCGTTATTGACAATTTCTTGATAGGTTTCTACTCGTTTTACATTTTGAATATACGCATTTCCGCTATCGCTAATGGCGGATACGCCTAATGCTAAATTGATATTTGTACTATTCGTAGTATAGCCCATAAAATTTCTATGAAGGGTACCACTTTGCTGAGCTTTACAAAGTGTATCGGTTGCTAAAGCAAAGTGATCCATTCCAATTTCGATATACCCCATTTCTTCTAACATGGCTTTACCTAGATTATACAAAGCTCTTTTGTCATTACTCAAGGGTAAATCTTTTTCAGAATAGGCTCGTTGACTTGGCATCACCCATGGCACATGTGCATAGCTATAAAAAGCAATTCGTTCAGGACGAAGCGTGCGTACGTATTCCATATTTTGTATAATATTAGCAGGAGTTTGTAGTGGTAATCCAAAGATTAAATCATAGTTAATAGAGGTATAACCCATTGCCCGTGCTTCGGTCGTCACACTCATCACTTGATCAAAGGTTTGATGTCGATTAATAATCTTTAAAATCACTTCATCAAAATCCTGAACCCCAATACTGATTCGATTAAATCCATGTTTTTTTAGGATAGCTAAATGTGGCGTTGTTGTACTAGAGGGGTGAGCCTCAAAACTTCCTTCAAAGTTTTTAGCTTTTTTAACCTTATCAAAAATACCGTGCATGAGTTTATCTAATGCTTCAGGAGCAAAAAAGGTAGGTGTACCACCGCCTAAATGAATTTCTTGAACGATAGGAGGTGTAGGAAAAAGTTCCAAATAAAGTTGCCATTCTTGAAGAACAGCATCAATGTAAGGAGCTTCCATACCATGATTTTTAGTAATTCGTTTGTTACAACCGCAGTACGTACACAGGCTTTCACAAAAAGGTAAATGAATATATAAACTAATGGTGTTATCTTTTTGATAGGTCGTCAAGAGTCTTTGTTTCCATTCAGAAGCAGTAGGTGCTGTTGTTTGCCAGTAAGGCACTGTAGGATAACTCGTATATCGAGGAGCAGGCACGTCGTATTTTTTTAACCAAGTATGTTTCATTGTATCAATTTTTATAAATATTATGATACAAGATACTAGTGTTAGGTCTATGGAATAGTGAGGTTTGTCATTATAGATCATGACTTTTGATTGAAAAAGAAAAATCGTTCCCTCCATCAAAATCTACGTTTATACAATGAATGGCTTCGTTCTTACTTTTTCAATTGTAACAAATAGGAAGAATCTGCACCTTTACACCAACAAACACGCTAAGAGAACATCACAAAACACTAAGTTTAAAAGAACACTAAATACCAAAACAACAGAATGACAGACAAGTAACTTACAATTCAACGTGCAATGAAATACAACTATGACGAACATGAAAAAGCCGAGCAATCCGCTCGGCTTTTTTCTTTGTATAAAGTATAGTTATTGTTGCTTGTCCCGAAAGCTTTTGGGATTGGTAATTAGTCGATAGTATGTATAATATTTTTCTCAACTTTCAATTCTCAATTCCTACATTCCCTCTTGAATCAACTTTTTCAGTAGCATGATTTGCCCCAAGTGATAGTAGCCATGCTCAATCAAGCTATCCATATTTCTGTGATAATTTCCATAAGCTTCTTGCACAAAAGTTTCTTCTAATTTATCTGCTGAAAGCAATTCTATCTGTTGAGCAAATTTTTCAGCATTATCGAATAATTGATTTTTCAATTGAGTCCAATCGTCTTCTGATTCGATAGGAGGAAGATCAAAACTAAACTTATCTCTAATCTCTAGTTTACCATTTACCAAAAAGTCTAAAACCCCACCAATATAATAATCAATATGAAAAGTCAAAGCTGCAATAGTATTTAAACTACCAATCTTGTGTGTAGCCTGTTCCCATGTAATATCATCCAATAGAATTTTATAATTGGTTTGAGCCACCCATTTTCCATTAAGGTGTACTTCTCTAAAGCGATTAGCCAGTTGTGTAGAATGTTTCATTTTAAAAGGTATAAGGTGCGAGGTTTAAGGTGTAAGGTCAAATAAAAAACTGCTTTGAATATAATATTCGCCAAAAATACAATAATTTTCTTATACCTTATACCTTATACCTCATAATACGTTTCCTCCATCAAAATCTACGTTTATACAATGAATGGCTTCGTTCTTACTTTTTCAATTGTAACAAATAGGAAGAATCTGCACCTTTACACCAACAAACACGCTAAGAGAACATCACAAAACACTAAGTTTAAAAGAACACTAAATACCAAAACAACAGAATGACAGACAAGTAACTTACAATTCAACGTGCAATGAAATACAACTATGACGAACATGAAAAAGCCGAGCAATCCGCTCGGCTTTTTTCTTTGTATGAAACCATACAGTATAAGATTGCGTGGCTATATTATAGTCCCCCTTTTTATCAGATATTTCTGAGTTTTACTTCACTCAACATTAAACCGCCTCAGGCGTCATAACCTTTTTTCGATGTGCCGTACCCCAATGATACAATTCTGTAATAAGGGCAGTTGTTGAGATACCATAAGGTGTAATCTCATATTTTACCGTAATAGGACGAGTATCCATGACTGTTCTTTTAATCAATAAGTTCGTCTCTAAATCTTTTAATTCTTTAGATAACATCTTAGATGTAATACCCGATACTTCTCGTTGCAATTCTTTGAATCCCTGCTTTTTATAAAATGCCAACACACATATAATCGGTATTTTCCACTTTCCGCCTAATACATCTAAAGCATCTCGGATAGCCATTAACTGCGTACCACAGTCAGGATTAGAACAAGCATTTGCCATTTGTTTCATAAGAAATCGATTTTCAATTTAAAGATGGTATCCTAAAGGAAACCACTATATTTTATATACTCAGTAGT
>CAYLSF010000917.1:0-3597 GCA_964385675.1 uncultured Saprospiraceae bacterium | reverse complement strand
ACTTTGGGCGTGTAGTCAAAGTCATACCGCCTAAAGCTACAGAGATTTTGGAAACTAACAATTGGGATATGTCATTAGTGACGAAATTGGTCTATGAATATGTATATGATGAAAAAGGGCGATTGATACATAAAAAGTTACCAGGAGCAGATTGGACTTACATTATTTATGATAAATTAAATAGACCTATTTTAATACAAGACGGTAAATTTAGAGACGTGGTCAGTCCCAATACCCGTAAATGGATATTTAATAAATACGACATTTTAGGACGTCCGATTATGAGTGGTATTTACAATAATTCTCCAAACTATCCAGAAAATTATCTGCGATATAATATTCAGAATGTAGCTTTATATGAAATAAAATCTTCAACAGGAACACACGGCTATTCTTCTAACTCCTTTCCTATTGGAGATTATGAGGCACATCAAGTTTCTTACTATGACGACTATGACTTTGATGGAGATGGAACAGATGATAGCAATTGGTCTCTGAATACAGCACTTGGTTACTCGGCGGGTACTCATTTTACAAGACTAAAAGGACAAAAAACAGGTACAAAAACCAAAGTATTAGATGGTGGTGATGCGACTTGGAACGTGAGCAATGCATGGATTCATACTATACCTTTCTATGATGATAGAGGTAGAATGATACAAACACAGGCAGAAAACCATCTAGGTGGTGTGGAAGTCATAACTAATGAATATGATTTTACGGGTAAGTTGCTAGTAACACTAAGGGAATTATCTAATGTTGGCAATATTAGTGGTACAACTATTACAATAAGTAGTATTAGAAATGATTTTTTGTATGATCATGCAGGACGGTTAGTACAGACTGACCAAACCATTACAAATAGTAGTAATATAAGTGAAATCATTACATTGACTGCTTTAGAGTACAATCAGTTAGGGCAATTAGCAACCAAAAAACTACATTCTGTTAATGGGTGTGACTTTTTGCAACATATTGACTATACCTATAATATAAGAGGATGGATCACTGATATCAATAATACTAATGATATGGCTACCCAAACAGGAAATAGCCAACACCTCTGTAAAGTCAATACCGATTGGTATGATCCACACCATAACTCAAATACGAACTATTATGCAGCAGAACATTTGATGCCTAATCAAGATGGAGCAATAGAGATGGTTTATAATGGTGCTATACGCATAGATTGTGGATGGAGAAAAAGTAATGGAAGTGGTGGATATTTTAATTATATGACACTAGTAAAACATCCAACAAATGGAAGGTGGTATGTTTGGAATCAAAGTTATCAAACTTTGATGAGTAAAGCTCCTTCTTTTGCTGAAGTAGGAGATAGAGTAAGATTGGATAGAGAAGGAAACCAGTTTAAAGTATATGTTAACGGTGTACTTCAACATACCATTAATGCACCAAATAGTAGTCAAGAAGAATTAATCCCTTTTGGCTTAATTATGAATGGAGGGCATACCGAACATACTTTTTATAGATATACCAATATAGGAGGATCGCCAGCCGACTTGTTTGCTTTACATTTAGATTATGGCTATCAAGATGTTACTTTAGGCACACAAGGCTCATATAATGGTAATATTGATAAAGTAGAATGGCGTATCAACGGTCAAGATAAAGGAGTGTATGGTATGCAATACGATAACCTTAATCGAATGACACAAGCTATATTTGCCACTGCAAATAATAGTACTTACATACAAACCGATCAATATTATAGTGTGAAGAATATTAACTACGACCTTAATGGGAATATTCTAAGCCTTGACCGCATGGGACATACAGGAGGTAAGTATGGTTGGATAGACCAATTGACTTATCAATATGCAAGCAATAGTAATCAACTTACCAGTGTAAACGATGTGGCAAGTATTAGTGTGGGTTTTCAAGATGGATATGGAGGTAGTGCAGCAGAATATCGCTATGATCTCAATGGAAATTTGATATTGGATCGGAATAAAGATATTTCTATTACTTATAACCATCTGAATAAACCAACTTCTATCAATACAGGTACAGGAAGTGTGACTATGGAATTTCTCTACGATGCCGTAGGTAATAAACTAGCACAGCGTAGATCTACTAGTCCCAATACATTACACTTTGTGAGTGGTATAGAATATATAGACAATGGTACCTCCTTCGAAATGGAAGCGATATATAATAGCGAAGGACGCATACACTTTGATGCCACAGGAGGATTGAAATATGAGTATGTGCTTAAAGATCACCTTGGAAATACTCGTGTTGTTTTTGAGGATTACAATAATGATGGGATCATTGATCCTACCTCTGAAATTGCCAACCAGCACCATTATTATCCATTTGGTATGCAAATGCAGGCGTGGAATGGTTGGTCGGGTGGTACAACTATCCTAGCGAATAATTATCGCTTTAAATACAACGGTATTGAGTATTTTAATGAGGTTAACTTGGGGCTAAATCTTGCCTTCTATCGTGTGTTAGATGCCAGTATAGGTAAGTGGTGGTCGGTTGATCCAGCCGCAGAGCAGTTTATGACATTATCTCCTTATAATTCTATGAGTAATATGCCTATGTCAGCAACTGATCCTAATGGCGATGTAGTTGTAACAGCTATTGTAGCAGGCGCTGTAACAGGAGGTATGATAAACCTCATTATGCAGAATATGAACGGAAACTTGCGAGGTGATGATGGCAAATATAAATATGGACGAGCAGCATTAGCATTTACGATAGGTGCTGCCAGTGGAGCATTGGCAGCTTGGGGCGCAAGTAGTGTTACAGGAGGGATATTGGCTGTGCTAAAATCTGAAATGCTTGGTTATACACCAAATAAAATGTTTAAGTTAAATCCAATTGCTGATTTAGGAACACAAAGAACAGGTATCGGTTGGAACATGGAGTTTTCTATGGGAGTAGGAATATTTAGAGCAGGTGTTTCTATGTCTCTATTTTTTGGAGAGGATGGTATTACAGGCGGTTTAGAACCAGAAACTCAATCTTCTATATTTGCTGGTATAAAAACGAAAAAGGTTGATGTAGGAATCTTCACAACAATTTTTGGACACAATAAAACTAAACAACGTACAGGAGGCTTAAGATTAAATATTTATGGTGTCACTGTAGGTTATGAAAATGATTGGATGTTTAATACAAACTTAGGAGATGGAGGAGATAGATATCGAACAGGTAGTGGTTATCTAGGTTATGGTAAGTTCTTTAAAGCAGGGTTTAAAATATTTACAGGAGATCCTGGTTTTACTTCTGAAGAAAGAATGAGGAATATAACTCTTATAGATGGGCAAAGGTATTATACAAATAGTGAAGCTAATGCTTATCGAGCAGGTATTTTTTATGTTCGATTTGGGAATTTAGAAGTAGGTTGGAATTCTGAAAAATACATCAGACATGGTCTTCAAAACGTCATTCTCCACAAACCACTCAATTTCCCATATTTTCAAAGATTAGATATTCCTAATTCCCTTCATTTTCAGTGGAGCTCAGGCAGAAGTCAGAATGCTACCACTTGGTAATTATTTTGTCTAGTTTTGAAACAAGATTACAGCTTGATTAATAAATTAGATGTCGTATTGACTATTA
>CAYLSF010000916.1:0-3597 GCA_964385675.1 uncultured Saprospiraceae bacterium | reverse complement strand
TACACTTACATTGTCCTTACCATCTTTATTACTGGCTGCTATTTTTATTTCATTTCTACCTCCTCTCAAAGCTGTTGAAATAGTAAGCATTTTAGTTGAAGCATTAAAGTTGAAATTATTTACGCGCTGTCCATTAACACTTACTGTAATATTACTCTTACTCGTTACATTTTGAACTTTAGCCGTTGCAGTAATTTTCGCAAAAGTAGTCGTATGAGGACTTCTAGGCTTCACTATAGTCACTACAGGAGGTAACTTAGGTTGTGGTTGATTATAATTTACCACTAATGTCTCCGTATCCTGACCATCATTATTTTTTGCTGTAATTACAAAAGTCGTCTTAGGTCCTTGTAAATCTTTTCCTAGTGTTAATAACTTCGTTCCAGTGTTATAAGTAAAACGAGGCGTTGATTGACCATTAACCTTAACTGTAATATCGTTTTTACTCGTTACATTTTCTACTTTAGCCTTAATACTAATAGCCGGTTTAGTCACTGTGTGTGGACTACGTCTTGGATCTATTAACGTAATTATAGGCGGATTTTTCGGTGCTTTATAATTAATAATCAATGTCTCCGTGTCTTGTCCATCTTTATTCGTCGCCTTAATCACTATTCTTGTAACAGGCCCTTGTAAATCCTTTTGTAAGGTTAACATTTTAGTGGCTGTGCTATACGTGAACCTTGGTGTTAGTTGTCCATTAACTGTTACGGTAATATCATTTTTACTACTTACATATTCTACTTTTGCTTTTATTGAAGCAGCAGGCTTCGTTACTGTATGTGGACTACGTCTTGGATCAATCAAGGTAATCACTGGTGGACGTTTTACTACTGGCTTATTATAGTTAATCGTAGTTGCGTCTTCTGCACGTCCATCGTTTGTAGTAGCAACAACTTTCACTTGATTTCTACCCGCTTGTAAGTTAATCTTAGCGGCAACCGTACCAGCAATTGATTTATAACTAAAGCTAACAGGCTTGTTATTAACCAATACTTGAATCTGATTTTTACTATCAACATTTTTTACAGATGCCGTAATACTAGTGGTATTTTTACTCGTAGTATAAGGATCTTTATTAGGCTTAGTAATTCTTACTGTTGGTGGTAGTACAGGCTTATTATAGACTATCACTCTATCTTTTTGAGCCTGACCACTAGCATTTTTAGCTGTGATAATAAACTTATTATTACCATTCACTAAATCTACGGTTGCTCTAAACTGCTTTGTTCCTGTACTATAAGTAAATGAAGTCAGTGGCTTACCATTTCCAGTAAAATTAATCTGACCTCTACCTGTTACATTAACAACAGTAGCTGTAATAGTAGCCTGAGACTTCGTAGTCGTTGTAGTTGATTTACTCGGTGTAATAATCGTAATAAATGGCGGATTTTGAACAGGAGGTGGTGTTACATTTCTGATAATTGTCACCGTTGCCTCATCTCTACCCACTGCATTTGAACCTGTAACCACTACTATATTATTTCCTTCTTTCAAATCAAACTCCGACCTAATCGTACAAGCCCTTGAATTAAAAGTGAAATTAGACGTACGTTTACCATTTATACTTACAGTAATATTATTCTTAGATGTCACATGCTCTAATCTTGCTTCTAAAATAGTACGAGCATCTTTAGTCGTAAAAGGATTAGAATTTGGTCTTGTAATTGTAACGATTGGAGCTGGCTGCGTTTTTACCACATAATTAATTGTAGTAGAAGCCTGATCTCTGCCTGCATTATTAGCCGCACTTACTTCAATGATATTATTACCTTTCTGTAAGTTGACAGAAGCTGTTACCGTAGAACCATTGAAATTAAAATTCTGATCGTATCCATTTACGCTTAATTGTATATTATTTCTATTATTTACATTAGTTACTCTGGCACGAATGTTATACCTGTCTGTACTGACAGTTGTAGGACTCGTAGAAGGTCTTGTAAATCTTACCGTAGGAGGATTTTGAACGACTCTATTATAGATAATCGTTACACTCTCACTATCTTCTCCATAGGTATTTCTTGCTTTAACTTCCACCGTATTATTACCACTTTCTAGGTAAATCTTAGAAGTAATCGCTCCAGAACGATAAGAAAAATTATCTGTTGCATTTCCATTGACCAATAATTGAATCTGCTGTTTACCATTTACACCTCGTACCGTTGCTCTGATGTTATAGCTATCCTCAGTTGTCGTTGTTCTAGCATTTCTAGGTGCCGTAAAATCAACCACAGGAGGATTACCCGTTGGTGTTGGATTTTCTACAGGAGGTGGAGGAGGCGGTCTATTAAATACAATAATGGTACTTTCCTCTGCCGTTCCTGATGGATTTTTGGCTATAATCGTTATTACATTTCTACCCACTTGAAGTGGTGCATATATTTCAAATTTGTCTGTACGCGTATTATAATCAAAGTTATCAAATGGTAAATTATTAACTTTAAAAGTAATGTCTCGCTTATTGTAAACGTTACGGATTTTTGCCTCAACATTATGATATCCATTATTCGTATTGTAAGGATTCGTTCTAGGACTTGTAAATTCAATAATTGGCAGCTCTGTAGTTACTTCCGCTTCCCCACTTCCTACTAACCATCTTAAATACAGAGAATTGTAATGATGAATGTCATTATTCACATCTGCATACGTCTGACCATCTAAGTAATCCGTAAATGCAAAAGATGCTTTGTGTTCCCAACCTACTGAAAACCTAGGTGTCACTTGATAGCCCAAACCAAAACCTAAAGAAGGCATAAATGCAAGACGAATATTATCTTCAAAACCTTCAGCAGGCGTTTCATAATCTTCATCTCTAATATCATATATACTACTTCTGATTCTACCACTTGAAGTCGTGGTATCAATACCTAGATAATTATAAGTATTACCACTTAAACCTAATTGATCTACATTGGTATCATAAATTCCGACTCCTAATCCACCAAAAAGCTGAACAATTACACCTGTCCGTTCTCTTAATCTATTAAAGGTAATGACGCCCTCTAGTCCCAAATCTAACATATCCGTTCTATGGTTCTGAAAAACAAAACCATCATTCAAATAATCAGGCCCTTGTACACCATTCACTGCTGTATTATTAAATATGTTGTAATCCCGGTCAGAATCTTGACCAAAGGTGTGCGAAGCCAATATTCGACCTCTCAAATCTAGGGCAAATAAAGAACCTTGTTTTCCATAAATTCTTTTTCCTAACGTCAAGCCGTACCCTAAACCTAAGCGAGGTCTAATGTCTGCTTGTTGCCATGCAAAACCAGCTCCTATACCTAAAGTCCAGTCGTAGTTATAATCATATTTTGTTCCATAGGTGACTGTTGGTGAGTCATTGCTTTGTCCAAAAACACTTGTACTAAAAAGTAATAGTAGGGCTACTACACTGTACAGTGCATAGTTGTTTGATGTTCTCATAAAATTTTAGAATGTATTAGTTAATCAAATTGGTGTCAGTTTATATATATCAGTTTTTGTGCCAAATCCTTATGTAATTTCAAACAGAAAAGTTTTTAGGAAATTCTTAACAACTGTATTTTAACAATTTTTAAAAAACTGATAATCAAATAGTTGAATTATTTATACAAA
>CAYLSF010000915.1:0-3598 GCA_964385675.1 uncultured Saprospiraceae bacterium | reverse complement strand
CTCCAAAAGTGTTAAAAAAAGGTAAAGCGCATCCTCTAATTCTTAATTCCTAATATCAATTCTTAATTCTTCATGGTCAATTGGTTAACCCTCCGTTAAACAATATCTATAGTTTCCTAAAACTTATCGACATTTTATTATTTTTGTCGGGCATTTGAAAATCGACCATCGACCATCGACTTTCGACAATTGATTTTTAGCATGTAATAGTGTTTAATTGCTTTAAAATTAACCTATTTAATGCTTATTTCTTCTTTCTCGAATGTCGATGGTCGTCAGTCGATTGTCGTAAAAAAGTTAATCGAATGATTTCGTACAAGCAACTGAATAATATTATAGGTTGGACGGTGTTTGCAATAGCAACTATCGTTTATATCCTTACAGTAGAGCGAACAGGAAGTTTGTGGGACTGTGGGGAGTTTATTGCTGGGGCACATAAATTACAAGTAGTTCACCCACCGGGTGCTCCATTATTTTTGATGATTGGTAGAATGTTTATCTGGGTTACTTCTTTGATTACAGATGTAGAAGCACACCCTGAGCATATCGCATTTGCTGTAAACTTAATGTCTGGACTTTGTACGGCATTTGCAGCCATGTTTGTCTGTTGGTCAACAACCATTTTAGCTAAGAAATCCTTAGTGAATAATGATGATGAAATGTCTAGTGGTGAGCAATTCGCCATTGCAGGTGCTGGTTTAGTCGCGGGTTTAGCTACCGCATTTGCCACTTCTGTTTGGTTCTCGGCAGTAGAGGGTGAGGTTTATGCGATGTCCACCTTCTTTACCACTTCTGTGATTTGGTGTTCTTTGAAATGGTATCAATTACCTGATACTAAAGACGCTGACCGTTGGTTAATTTTAGCCACTTATTTAGCTGGTTTATCTATCGGGGTTCACTTATTGAGTTTATTGACCTTCCCTTTCATTGGTATTTTATACTATTTGAAAAAATGGAAAGACACCAACTTCTTCGGAATGTTGATGGGGGCTGCAGGAGGTGTTGTGGTATTAGTCGTCGTTCAGTATTTTATCATTTTGAAATTACCAGGTATTGGAGCTTCTTTCGATAAAATATTTGTCAATGGATTTGGATTACCTTACTTCAGTGGATTTATCTTCTTCATTTTATTATTGATTGGAGGGTTAGCATTCGGGTTATATTATACGCGTGACAAGGTTAAGCCAGACTTGCATAAAGTATTTGTGGGTTTATCTATGATTATGATAGGATTTTCGACTTATGGTACAATCGTACTTAGAGCGCAGGCGAATACACCTATCAATATGAATAATCCGAGTGATGTTTACAGTTTTGTATCCTACTTAAATCGTGAGCAATACGGGGATCGTCCATTATTATTTGGACCTCACTTTCAAGCTCAACCTGTACGACAAGACATTGAAGATAAATACGGGCCTAAAGACGGACAATATGAAGTAGTGGATAGAAAAATAACGAATATCTATCGTAACGCTGATTATATGTTTTTCCCTCGTATGGGGCATTTTGATAGAGAAGGGCCTTACAGAAATTGGATGGGTAGAAATCAAGGAAAACCGAGTAGTGTTGACAACTTTAAGTTTTTCTTTCGATACCAAATCAATTGGATGTATTGGCGATATTTCATGTGGAATTTTGTAGGTCGTCAGAATGGTGCTCAAGGTTACTTTGATGGTGACCCGACAAGTGGAAATTGGATGTCAGGTATTACGGCAGTTGATAATTTGAAATTATACAATCAGGATCAACTTCCTGAATCTATGCGAAGACATAAGGCAAGAAATCATTATTATTTCTTACCGCTCATATTTGGTTTAGTTGGATTGTTCTTCTTTTTTGGTCGAAATCCAAAAGATGCTTGGGCAACCGTTGGACTGTTCTTAATGACAGGTATAGCGATTATTTTATACTCAAATCAGCCTCCGAATGAACCTCGTGAGCGAGATTATGTACTGGTCGGTTCCATTTTCGTTTTCTGTATGTGGATTGGAATGGCAGTCCCTGCGATTTATGCTTTATTAAAAGATAGATTAAGTTTATCTGGAAATATTGGGGCGATAGTGGCAACTGCATTGGTCTTTACCGCTCCGTTTTTAATGGGTTCTCAAAACTGGGATGATCACAGCCGTGCAGACCATACAGGGGCAAGAGATTATGCTAGTAATTTCTTAAATTCCTGTGCCAAAAATGCCATCATTTTCACACACGGAGACAACGATACTTATCCACTTTGGTACGCTCAAGAGGTAGAAGGCATTCGTACAGATGTGCGTGTTGTCAATTTGAGTTTACTGGCGGTAGATTGGTACATTGAGCAGTTAACTCGTGCCATTAATGAATCACCTAAGATCGAAATGACGATTCCAGCAGAGGGGTATCGTGGCTTTAAGCGTAACTTCTCTCGCTATCAGCAAAGTAGCTCTTACAAAGGCTATACACCGATTAAATCTGTCATTGATTTTATGGCAACGGATCGTTCTGCAGGTAACCGAGGACCTGTCACTTATTTGCCGACTAAGAACTTAGCTATTCCTGTAGATAAGCAAAAGGTATTGGCAAATGGAACTGTGCCATTAAGTGATACGGCTAGAATCGTAGATGCTATTCGATTTACAGTGAATAAGGATATGTTAATCAAAGATGAGTTAGCGATTTTAGATATCATTGCGTCTAACAATTGGGATCGTCCAATTTACTTTGCGGTAACATGTAAAGAGGATAAAATCTTAGGATTAGGAGAATACCTTCAAATGGAAGGTATGGCATTGCGTTTAGTTCCTGTTCGTACACCGAAAAGTAATCGTTATAACTTTATGGCGATTATGAAGCATGGACGAGTAAAAATGGATACGATGTATAATAACATCATGACTAAATATCGTTGGGGTAATTTTGATAAAGAAGAACTCTTTGTGGATAGAAGTTATAATCCTAGTGTGATGAGTATGGGTATGGGCTTTATTCGTTTATCTGATGGTTTAATCGAGTCGGGAGATACCGCTAGGGCTAAAGATATTGTGGATAAATATTTTGAAGCTTTCCCACATAAGAACTTTGCTTATGACTACAATTCTTGGCTAATGATGCGTCAGTATTTCAGACTAGGCGTACCAGAAAGTGCTAAACCACACTTATTAACAATGGCAAAAGAAACTTTTGAACAATTGAATTTTATTGCTTCTTTGCGTAAGCCATCTGCGATTGCTGCTTTTGATACTAAACAACGTCAATATAGTGCGATAATGACGGAGTTTAAGAGAAGCCTATCATCTATTGAAGATGAGGAGTTGAAAAAGCAGATAGAAGATTACTTTAAACCTTTTGAAGTACAGCAACCACCGAATTAACATTCGATAATAAACCATGATATTAAAAAAGGCTTTCGAGGATTTTTCTTGAAAGCCTTTTTTGATTTAATGCTTGTATATATATCAAAATAAAAACTGTAAATTTGAATAAATCAATCATTCACTCAATATGAGAAGAATACCTTACGGCATTAGTAATTATAAAACTTTAATCGAAGAAAATTGTATCTATATTGATAGAACAAAATATATTGAGTTACTAGAATATCGGTATAGATATATCTTTT
>CAYLSF010000914.1:0-3600 GCA_964385675.1 uncultured Saprospiraceae bacterium | reverse complement strand
GCATTAATTCCACCTTTGATAGACATTATAAAAGATGCATCTGCCGCCATTTTAGACATTTATAATAATGCTACTGATATTGAAATCCAAAGTAAAGCAGACGATTCGCCACTGACGATAGCAGATAAAAAGGCAAATGACATTATCAATGCTGGTTTAGAACGACTAACTGTTCAATTTCCAATTATTTCCGAAGAAAATAAATTGGTATCTTACGAAGTGCGTAAAAAATATGAACATTATTGGTTGGTAGATCCATTAGATGGTACAAAAGAGTTTATAAAACGAAATGGTGAATTTACCGTCAATATTGCTTTGATTAAAAATGACAGACCTGTTCTAGGTATAATCAGTGTACCTGTTCAAGATAAAATCTATTGGGGCATCAAGAATAAAGGTGCTTATAAAGTCGAAAACGGAAAAAAGATACTTCTAAAAGCAAACACGTATAAGATGACAGATAGCGGCTTACGCGTAGTCACTTCGCGCTCCCATCTCAACGAAGCAACTACCAATTATGTCAAACAACTCGACCAACCTCAATATGTTCCAATGGGTAGTTCGCTGAAATTCATGGTTTTAGCAGAAGGGAAGGCAGATGTTTATCCACGTTATGGATTGTGCATGGAATGGGATACAGGTGCCGCTCAAATCATTTTAGAAGAAGCAGGTGGTAGTGTGAGACATGTAGATACAAACGAGTCACTCGTTTATAATAAAGAAGATTTACTCAACCCATTTTTTATTGCTCACGGTAATAGAATGGATGTTTCATAAAGAATTTGTTTGAAAATGAAAATGCAAAATCAATGTGCCAACCTCTTATTTAAATGTTGAAAATATGGTTTATATGGCTCAAATAAGAATTTTCATTTTCATTTTCACTTTTATTTTCATTGAATAGTTATCTTCACGGTTAAATCAACCAACTAAAACCATTTTTACCGTGATCGATTTATTAATAGTATTAGCATATTTTACGGTTATATTTGTAGCAGCTCTTTCTGGGCGTTCAAAAAAAGAAGTTACAACTGATGAATATTTCCTTTCTAATCGCAATCTAAAATGGTATTCAATTGCCCTTTCTACTATTGCTACCAATATTCAAGGCTATCAATTTTTAGGAATGATGGGTTCGGCTTATCTATATGGCTTGGCACAGGCGAGTCTTGAAATCAATGCAGTCCAAGGCATTTTGATAGCAGTTTTTGTATTTGTTCCACTTTACTTAAAAGAACGCGTAACGACTATTACTCAATTTATTCAGAAAAAAATGGGTAAAAATGTGGCATTGGCGTATTCTCTAGCCAATATTGCCCTTTTCGCAACGATTACATTGGGTGCAGCATTATTTTGGGGCGCGTATGCAGCAGAATTGGTTTTTGAAGACTTTTTGCAATTTATCCATCCCAATAAGATTATTCGAATTAGTATTTTAATAGTTGGGTTAGGTGTTTTTTCTGCGATTTATACTTATCTCGGTGGGCTAGCAGCAGTTGTGAAGACAGATATTATTCAGTTTACGATTTTACTATTAGGTGGCTTTGTGGTACTTTTTGTCTCCGTTCATCATTTAGGTGGCTGGAATCAATTATATATCAAAACACCTGATTTGATGCACTTGCATTTGCCATCAGACCATGAAAAATTGCCTTGGATTCATATTTTTGGATTGTTTTTGCTAAATATCAACTATTGGTGTGCGAATCAAACGGTGATGCAACGCTCTTTGGCAGCAAAAAATCTACGGGAAGCCCAAGTCGGCTTGATGGTAGGCGGTGTGATGAAATACGTCATGGCAATCTTAATAGTTGTGCCAGGCATTGCACTAGTAGGTATTTTGGGTGAAAATGGATTAACAGATCCAGATCAAGCTTTTCCTTTTATTGTAAAAACATATCTACCGATTGGATTGAAAGGAATTATTCTCTGTGCATTGTTTGCTTCACTGATGAGTACTGTCGACTCGACTTTCAACTCTTTAGCGACACTTTGGTCGATTGATATTTATAAAGGATATATTAGAAAAGATGCAACAGATACTCAAATCGTAAATGCAGGTCGTCAGACTATTTTGATCACACTTATTACTGGTGTGACAATGGGACTGGTATTGTTGTATGTAAAGTTTAAAAATCCTGATGCAGCCTTTACACATACCTTGAATGAATTGCGCTATTATATCAATTGTGGCATAGTTGTTCTAATTTGTTCGGCAGCATTGATAGTCGCACCACGTCACCGAGTAGCCTTGATTGCTTTTCTATCTACGATTCCTTTACATTTGACTTTTCAATACTTTTTCCCTGAGATGAATTACTTTGTTCGTGCAGGTTGGGTTATTGTGACTGCATTTTCCATTCTAGCAATATTTGGAGTACAGTATAAAAAAGAGGAAGGTAGGCAAAGTGGCTGGACAACATGGAATAACCTAGTACAGTATGATAGTCCTCAAATCGCACAAATTGGTTTGGGCTTGGCAGCGTCTTTACTTATTTTACATATTGTTTTTCATTAGACTCAAAAGCTTTTAGCACTAAAAATGGAGTGGCTGAGATCTTGTTGCAAAGCATCATCCATTAGAAATGGATAGCATAAGCATACTTGAAATTAGGATTGGAGTAAAATATATTGCAATAACAAAAATAAACTCATTAAATAACTAGGAAGTGACACAATATAATGAATTTATACATCATTAATAAAGTGTTCTATTTTTGAAAACCTTACAAACAAGCAACTAGCCTACAAAAAATCATAGCGTGCTAAATATTAATTTGATAAACAGTAAATAATATTTAGCTTCGCTTTAGTTCTATATCAAAAATCTATACACAAAGACTGAATTATTCGATATTCGAGAGAATAAAAATCCTGAAGCCTTATGAAAAAATTAGTAACAATTGTTTTAGCACTATCATTGGTTTATACTGTGCAAGCGCAAAGGAGTTATATTTCTAATTTTTATGCTGGATTAAATGCAAGCGTATCTAGTACTAGTGTTTTTCCAGAGCATAATTATGGGAGTGGCGATTTCTATACACATCTATTGACTTTAGGTTATAGTGGCGGTTTGACCCTAGGGACAACAATCAATGATGCCCACAGTTTTCAATTGGAGATTAACTATAGTATACAAGGTCAAGATTATCAAGATGTTCATTTGCCAGACCCTGCTATTTTGAAAAAAGATTTAGAATTGACTTACATCAAAGTGCCAATGCTATATAGATATTCTTCTTATTTGGACTCTTATAGTGCAAGTTCACCTAGCTTCTATATTGGTGCAGGACTTTATGTAGCCTCTCTTCAAAGCGGTTCAGTAACATATATGGCAGCAGATACTGTTGTTCCATTTGTAGTAGCTACAAGTACATTCAATGATAATTCTTTTGAGGCTCCATTGCAAAGTGAAGATTTATTTACTGATTTTGACTTTGGTGCTGTCTTAGCTTTAGGGTTTGAATTTCCTTTAGTGAGTGATTTGTCTTTGACTGTAGAAAGTCGTACAGAAATAGGTATGACTGACATCAATGCATTGACTTGGCGTTTTCCATCACCTGAAAAAGGTTATCGTCCTTCTTTCAATATTATAACAGG
>CAYLSF010000913.1:0-3602 GCA_964385675.1 uncultured Saprospiraceae bacterium | reverse complement strand
CTTGAATATATTTGTAGTAGTGTTTATGCAAATTATTGAATACTCATTCTAATACCATGCTTAGGTCTTAGGGTAATCAAAGCCTCTTCTTCAATTTTTCGTTTATCAACCAATTGAATTTTATATCGTTGCACCATCATGGCTAATAATAATTGCATTTCCATCATGGCAAAATGATTTCCTATACACATTCTCGGCCCTATGGCAAATGGTAGGTAATGAGCTTTATGCCTTTTTCTGCTTTTTTCAAGTGTAAATCGTTCGGGATCAAATTTTTCAGGATTTTCCCACCATCTAGGATCTTTATGGATAGTAGCAATAGAACAACTGACACTTTCTCCCTTCTTGTACGAAATTCCATTAAATTCGCCATCCACTATCGCCATTCGGCTAACGCCCCATACAGGAGGATATAATCGCATCCCTTCTTCTATGACTTGACGATGATAGGTCAATTGACGTAATTGTTCAAAAGTTGGTTTTTTACCATTTAGAATAGTGTCTGCTTCTTCTTGTAGTTTTTGTACTACACTAGGATTCATGGTAAGTGCATACCAAAGCCAAGTTAGTCCATTCGCTGAGGTTTCATGACCTGCGGCAAACATTGTAATGAGTTCATCCCTTAATTGCTGTACTGTCATTTGTTCATTTGTACCCTCATAGGTAGAATCCATCAACATTTGGAGTAAATCAGGGTATTGTTTACCAGAATGCTGTCGGTGTGAAATCGCATCTTCAATAACTTTATATAAATCTTCTAATTTATGATGAAAATCATAATAACTAGGCGTAAACTTTTCAAACCAAACCAATAGTGGATTTTGCATTCTACGTGTCACATAACGCTGTGCTATTGTCATGCTATCATATAGCGTTCGCATTTGAGTTGAATCACTTTGTTGTGTGCTAAACAGCGATTTTAAGGCAATTCGAGCAGTGACTATCATCATTTCTTTTGCCATATCGACCACACGTCCCTTTTTAGCATCTAACTCTTCAAAGTAGGTCTCTGCTACTTCGCCCATAGCCTCGTATAGCTTGACCAAATTCTGCTTATAAAATGTAGGTTGAATCAACCGTCGCTGTGTTCTCCAGAAATCACCATTGCTTGTTACTAAACCTTCTCCGAGAATTAATTTCAATTGCTCGTAAGACCGATTTTTCTTAAATCGCTTCCCATCTCCTAATAAAACGTGCTTAACGAAATCAGGATCAGCCGTCTGAATCACATGATGACCAGCAGGTAATTCTAAAATGAAGGTATCTCCATATTTTTGATGTAATTCAGTAGCAAAAGTCTTGTAATTTTTTGTCATTTCTGGAATGGATTTCCAGATCCAATGTCCTTTATGGACAGGTAAGGTAACACTCATGATTTGGTTAGTTGGACTGCGTTATCGAATGATAACTAAGGTAGGTATTTTAAGGAGATTTTGCAAATTTAACAGCGTAGAGACGTTGCACTGCAACGCCTTTTTGCAGTATAACGTCTCTACTAAATTATTATTTATCGCACCCGATTACCATCTTTATATTGGACGACCATAGCCTTTGGAAACCTTTTGCCTAGTACCGCTTTTAGAAATTTCTGAGCAGACGCATCTGTTTTAAATTTACCAATCATATAAGAATATGTTTGATTCGGTAATACATCTATTTCAATACCGCCCATTTCCTTAAATAATCTATCATCTGGTTTCAGTTCTTCCTCCGTCTTTTTTATTTGAATCTTAAAACCTGTATAAGTATTTGAAACTAGCTTTGCTCTAGTTTTATATTTTAAATATTTTCCTTTACCCAATTTAGCTTTGAGCAAAGCGGACTTAGGTTGTTCAATATCTCCTAACACTTCTGTAGTTAAGGTTGTATTCCATTTAGGATTTTCCGTTGAAATCTTAAAGGGTTCTTCTTCTTTTTTCGTTTTTGATGATGGTTTACGTGTAGTCGTGCTTTCTACGAGTTTTGATGTATTTGATGGTATCGTCTCACTACGTGTGGTTACCACCGCTTTCACTTTATCCAATTTCTCTTTCTCTTCCCCAAAAATATCCTGTGTGCGTTTAGTTGTTTTTACCACCTTCTGATTTGCTTTAACCGTCCTAGCTGTAAGTACAGTCTTTTTCGATTGAGCTACTGTTTTTTGTGGTGGTTTTGGAGTCGTGGTATTTCGCATTGGAGGAGTAGAAACTTTAGTTTCCTTAACTGTTTTTTTAGTTACGGGAGGGGCTACATACACGTCTTGTTCAGATAATTCTGCCACCATATTATCAAATCGCTCTGCCTCAATAATTTCACTTAAACGCTTACCTTTATTCTTATCTTTGATAACACCCGTTACCATAAATTCCGTTCTTCTATTTTCTTGATGCTCCTCTTCATTACATCGAACACCATCTGCACAGTCATTTACTAGCTTAATTTCACCATAGCCTTTTGCAGTAATTCTATCTTTTAGAACTCCATTAGATACAATATACTCCACAGCAGCTTCTGCCCTCGCCTGTGACAATTTTAAGTTATAACCATTCCCTCCTCTTGAGTCTGTATGAGAACTCAATTCAATAGAGATATGTGGATTATCTTTCAGGATTTTTACTAATTTATCTAATTCAACTGCCGCATCATCTCGAATGTATGACTTATTTAAATCATAATAAATATTATCAATCTTAATAGATTTATCCAATTCAATTTTTCGCATTGAAATATTTGCACCTAATGTACCTGTCAAGTTTCCATGCGATAAATTATCTGCTACCCCTGGGCGGATTTTCCCCATACCTTCAAAACACAATAAACAACCATTAACCGCTACATTGGCTTCAATTCGTTTATTGAAATATCCTTCTTTACGAAGCATAATAGTGTAATGATTACCTTGTTCCATTCTAAAATGAAAGGTGTGACTTGGATGATTTTCAAGTGATAATTCCTCTTTTTGGGTGGTATTATTATAGACTTCAATAGTGGTATTCTCAATAGCATCTACAGGCGTTGTACTATTTTCTGGACGCCAATCGGCTATGGTTGCTTCAAAAATATAACCAGGTGCTCTACTCAATGGAACTTTTGCATACACTTTATCCCCTGCCACTTTCTCATTGGTAGTAATTTTGATAGTTTCATCATTAAATCCATTTTTCTTGACAACCAATTCGTAGATTTGATTGGGTTCAACCTCTATAGAGAAGAAACCATCCTTATTAGAATAGGCTTCACCTTTTACAATTCTGACTTTATCATAAAGTGTGGCACGTGCTTGTCTTAGATAGCCTGAGTTATCATCAGCAAATACATATCCTTCTAAAATAACTTTATCTTGCCCAAATAAAGGTGTGAAAAGGCTGCTGACCATCAAACATAATGCAAATACAGTAATGATTCTCTTCATCTCAATTTTTTTAAAACTCCTTAGGTTTGACTGTGTTTGATACCATGTGTAAATGTGTACCTCAGTGCTGTTGCAATAACTACTATTTTAGGTCTTTTGACGTTCATCTTAAATGAGCGTTACTTGTCACAATCAGCAAAAATTGATTTCCATCAAAATTAAACAATAAAATATATATATTAAAATTTTTAATAAGTTAATCTTTAATAAT
>CAYLSF010000912.1:0-3610 GCA_964385675.1 uncultured Saprospiraceae bacterium | reverse complement strand
TGATAAAAACGTTCAATCGTTTCATAACGGAATAAATCAGTGTTGTATTCAAACGCTGCACTCAATCCATCTTTAACGGCTGTGAACATCACAGACAAATCGAATTTTCCACTATTGATGTCAAATTGTTCTCTGTTGACATTGAGTTCATCGCCAAATGAATAAGCGATTTCTTCTACATTATGCACCGCAACCAAGACATCAAACACCGCCGAACGGCTCGTATCTCTCGGAATATCCAACTCTTCCACCAATCTATCAAATGGATACAATTGATTTTCAAAGGCTTGAAGTGTGGTATTTTTTACTCTGGCGAGCAATGCTGCAAAAGTCTCATTTTCATCAATTTGATTTCTCAACACCAACGTATTGACATAAAAGCCAATCTGATGATACAAATCTGGATGCAAACGACCTGCGGTTGGCAATCCTACGGTGATGTCTTTTTGTTTGGTGTAGCGATACAAGAGGACATTCACCAATGCCGAAACCGTCATAAATAGCGTCACACCATTGGCGTGAGAAAAGGCATTCAAGCGGTCGGTCGTTTCTTTTGAAACTTTATCAATGTAGAAATCACCGTTATACGTTTTCACGGCTGGACGTGGAAAATCCAAAGGCAATTCCAAGACTTGCAAGTCTGCCAATTGATTGAGCCAATAGTCTCTTTGATGCCCAATTGCCGCTTCATTCGCTAATAAAGCATTTTGCCAAGCGGTATAATCCTTATATTGAATAGTCAAAGCTGGCAGCTTAATCGCCTTATTTTTATGAAAAGATTGATACAATTGGCTCAACTCATTCGCTAAAATACCCATTGACCAACCATCCGCCATAATGTGATGGATGTTGAAAAGTAGAATGTGTTCTGCTGCATTAATTTTCAGTAAATGCGCTTCGAATAAGTGGTCTTTTTCAAAATCAAAGACTTTATTGGTATGAAAATCAATCCAACTTTGAATATCTGTAATGCTGTTTTCAACGGCATCTTCTATTTCCAATTGGAACTGCGCGACTTCATCAATGATTTGTCGTCCTTCACCGTTGATATTGACCAACCTTGTTCGTAAGGCTTCGTGGCGTTGTCCTAAGAACTCAAAGGCTTTTTTCAAGGCGTCCAAATCCAAATCACCTTTCAAACGAAGTGCCGTTGGAATGTTGTAAGCACTCAATCCTTGTGCAATCTGATGAATCACCCAAAGGCGACGTTGCGCATTCGACAAAGCGTAATGCTCTTGCTTTGGCGCAAGTGGTATCGGTTCTAAAACTTCTGGATGTAAGTCCTTTCGCTCCGTGATAATGATGGCAATGCCTTCAATCGTTGGATGCGCGAACAATTCTTTTATCTTGATTTCAACGGATAATTCTTGTTTTATCAAAGAAGTCAATCGAATAGCTCTCAAACTGTGTCCGCCAATGTCAAAGAAATCATCCGTGACGCTGATGCCCGTTCTACGAAGCACGGTTTCCCAAATTTGCACCAAAATTGCTTCTACTTCATTTCGTGGTGCAACGTAGGTTTCCGAAGACGCAACGGCTACGACTTCCAATGGCGGCAATGCTTTTCTATCAATTTTACCTGTCGGTGTCAGTGGCATTTCTTCCAATGGCGTGAAATAAGACGGCACCATGTAAGTTGGCAAACGGTCTTTGAGGAAGTCTTTGAGTTCGACTATCAAATGCTGACGCAATTCGCTTTGCATCGGATAATTGCAGTAAATCGTGTTTTTATTCGCATTGCGATATTGTTGTTCGATTGGGAAAACCAAATGTTGATTGCCTAGGTAGCCTTTCGGCAAAATCGCCACATCGAACGCACCCGAAGTCGTATTTACTGACCAATTGACGATGATTTCAAAATGGTCTTTATATTCTGAAATCAATTCCCAAAAGGCTTGTGGCGAAATAGCTGGCGATTGTGCTGCTTGTTTTTCAAATAAGGCTTTGAAAACACCGAGCTGTGAGGCTTCTATTTTTCCATTTGCCCACTGAAGTGTGGTTGTTCCTTTTTCTAATCGGGCATTTGGAATATTTTTTAAACCTAATGGTCGTTTCGTTTTCGCTGTCAAACCATTTTCTAACCATGCTTTGACTTTTTCTAATGACCATTCTTGTTTTGTCCAATCTTTCCAATTGAGTAAAAAGTCTTTGGCTTCGCCTAATTTTATCGTCACATCGTAGCGATATTGAGACACTTCATTCCAATATTCGCCTTCTTTTACTTCTATTTTCACCTGTAAAGGTGCTTCAATGTGCTGCTGAATAGCATAGAAATACATCGGATGAATATTCAACTCTTTTTCATCATCTATCGCTATATTCAATGCTTGTTTGAAATCCGTTTGCGAAGTTGTTCCCGACAACTGATGATACAACACTTCTGCACGGAACGCTTTTAACAGTGGAAAACTTCTAATGTCGCCTAAGAATAAATGACCTCCATCAACCAATTTTGGAACAAGTGCTTTCAATACTTCGGTAAAGTAAGTTTGACTTGGGAAGTATTGAATAACGGAATTGATAATGACTGTATCAATGGATTGTTCTGGGATATTTGGCAATTTATCTGCAACACCTTGTTCGACGGTAGCGTGTGCCAATTCTGGAAAAGTTTCAATCAGATGTTGAACTTTTGAAACTACTGTATTGGAGACATCCGTAGAAATATAGGCTTTAGACAAAGGTGCAATTTTTGCTAAAATCATACCCGTGCCGACACCGATTTCTAAAACTTGCTGTGGCTCAAGTGCGATGATACGAGCGGTGGTATTATCCAACCATTCTTTCATGTTTTCGGCAGGAATAGCCGCTTTGGTATAGCTATTCATCCAACCCGAAATATCGAAAGTGATGTCTTCTACATTCGCTGTACCTGCATCGTAAATATCATCAAAAAGCTCTTCCCAATTGCCAACGGTTTCCTCTTGTGCTTCTTCTGCTTTGTTCGCATCTAAAACGTTTAAGTCTGGAACAACGAAGGCTTGTAGCACTTTTTCGTCTTGATAAGTTCTGCCGAGTACAACGGTTCGCTTGATGCTCGGATGTGCTAAAATGGCTTCTTCAATCTCACCAGCTTCAATTCGGTAGCCTCTGATTTTCATTTGATGGTCAATTCGACCAATAAACTCAATATCACCACTCGGCAACCAACGCACTAAATCACCCGTTCTGTAAAGTTTTTTATTTTTTAAAAATGGATGCTGTATAAATTTCTCATCAGTTAAGTCTGGATTATTCAAATAACCTTTCGCTAATCCATCACCTGAAATACAGAGTTCACCGGCTACACTTATCGGCTGTAATTGCTTGTTTTTATCCAAAACATATAACTGTGTCGCTGTCAATGGCTGACCAATAGGAATGGTATAAGCATTGGATTTGATGCTATTGATAGGATAAAAAGTAGCATAAACAGTCGTTTCCGTCGGGCCATAAACGTGGATAATTCGGTTTGCGCCTAAGCGTTGGAATGCTCGATTGACATGAAAAACCGAAACCAATTCGCCACCAAATAGAATTTTACGAACATTATCCAAATGATGCAGACAAGTATCGACAATCATATTGAATAGTGCAGTCGTAATAAACATCACCGAAACTTGGTGTTGAT
>CAYLSF010000911.1:0-3610 GCA_964385675.1 uncultured Saprospiraceae bacterium | reverse complement strand
TTTTTCAAAATTAATTTGCTCAAATGACACTTAAGGAACGATTAGGAATTTTTTATGCTGAATTGATTTACTATTGGAAACCTTTTAATCGAAAACGGTTAATGCGATTTTATAGTCAATTTATTCAAAAAGATAGTTTGTGTTTTGATGTTGGAGCAAATGTGGGGAATCGAACTAATGCCTGGTATCATTTAGGAGCTACAACCATTGCTATCGAACCGCAACCACAATGCATTGAATATATGGAACGACGATTTAAGGGTTTAAAACATCGCTCCAATATTACATTAGTACCCAAAGCAGTTGGAGCAACTATAGGAGAAGCGACTTTATTTATTAGTGAATTAAATCCTGCTACCAGTACCTTATCTGATGAAACCTGGCGAAAAGCTATAGATGAGGACACACCCTTCAAAGTCAATTGGGAAAAAGAAGTAACCGTTCCTGTTACGACCTTAGATGAATTAATTTCAGAATATGGTATTCCAGATTTTTGTAAATTGGATGTAGAAAACTTTGAGGTCGAAGTCTTAAAAGGGCTATCTCAACCTATTCCAGCATTATCTGTCGAGTTTTATCCTGCTACTCCACATCAAGCTATTAAATGTATTGAATTATTAGAGGAATTGGGTAATTATGAATTCAATTGGTCGTACGGGGAATCACAAGTGATGAATGAAGCAAAATGGATTTCAGGTGAAACACTTAAAGCTATTTTTCAGCAATATAAACGTACTGACAAGTATGGGGATTTTTATGCTAGATTGTTAATAACTGATAACTGATAACCAACAAAAAATGAAAATAGAATCAACGGTTTTAAATACAACCATTTTCAAATTGCGAGAGGATTATGAGGGTTTGCTTCAGGATTTTTTGAAAAATAAGGATGCTAAAGTCAGTTCTAAAGATACCTACCGCAAAAATATCTTACAGTTCTTTTTATACCTAGAAGACCAAGAAATTGAATTGGCAGCTTGTGAGCGTGCAACTATTTTAGGCTATAAAGCACATCTGTTACAACAAGTACAGGCAAATAATTTCTCTTTATTGACCGCAGATAACTACCTCAATGCCGTTAAGGTCTTTATTTCTTGGTTATATTTAGAAGATAAACTCCCAAATATTACAAAAGACTTCGGGACTCAAATTTCTATTAATGCAGAGTATGAAGGCTTTAAAAAAGAACCACTTGAACCCGATCAAGTAAAATTACTTTTAGAATCTGCCAAAGCTGTCATCGAAAATGCAACTCGACCACAGCATCGACTAGCTTATATTCGCAATCATGCTATGATTTACTTGATGGTGAGTACAGGGGTTCGCTCTATTACCATTACTCGAATGTTGATTCAGGATATTACCTTCTTACATGGCACACCTATTATATATGTACAACGAAAAGGGCGAGATGATAAAGATGACTTTGTCATTTTAGAGGCGACTACTCATAAAATCATCAATGATTACTTAAAGACTCGATTTCAAGTAGAAAGCACCAATGACTTAACCACGCTTCAACGTCAAGAACCTTTATTTGCGAGTCATAGCAATCGAAATAATGGCGGAGCGATTAGTTGTGATTTAATTCGACATTTGGTGAAGCAACATTTACGCAATATTGGTTTAGATGGTAAAGTCTTTTCTACCCATTCTTTACGACACACTTATGGGATGCTGCAATTACAATTAACCAATGATATTTTTCAAGTCGCAGAGAATATGGGACATAAGCAACTCAGCAGTACCAAAAAATACACTGCTCGACAACGCCGCAAACAGCGTTTAGAGCAATATAAAGGCATGACCCATTTATTTAAAAAAGAGGAGTAGAGATCAGTAGGCGGTGGGCAGTTAGCAGTGTCGTGTGACCCGTTCTAAAATATATAGATTATATGAAATGGTTAAACCTATTAAGTGTTGTTTTACAGTTTCTAGCCTTTTGGTTGGTTGCTCCTGAGTTTATTGGAGAGGAAGGCTTAAAGAAATTTGAAGACTTGATTTTAAAATTTGTGGATCAAATTCCAAATGTTATTATCACTTTATTAGGTACAGTATTCGGATATGCCTTTGCTCATATTATCATTGACTTTCAAATAGTGGAACAATCTAGTCTAATTAAAAAAATTGGTCTTATCCTTATTATAGTACTCTTTGTGTTAGTATTGATTTATAAAAATCTCATAGAATTATGGTTAATCACTCGTGTTGCAAATCCTATTATTTTAAAGTTACGTCAAGAAGATATTCGTAGAAATACAATGTTAATCGGTGCGGCTTTTTTTACACTTGGATTTATCCTTCAAGTCATTGTTATTTTACAATCTTAATCCACTGTTCAATATGAATCAAGAAGAGCTAATAGATAATGAGTTATTTAATGAAGCTGAAAATGCGATGGATATTATAAGATGGTGGGAGCAGAAACGATGGGTTTTCAATCTAGTCGTTATGCTCATTATGTCATCCTATCTTACAAGTATTTATAATAATGAAAAAATTCTAATCATTCTTTTTATTGGATTCTATTTAATTGCTGTAAATGCTTCTTTTTGTATGGGGTGGGGATTAGAATTACTTTGGCTATATTATTTTAATAATCATTCAACACTAAGAAGGTTTCGATCCTTAATCCTTGTGTTAGGTTTCCTATTTTCTATTATCATTACTACAAGTACCTATGCCAGCATAGATCAAATTGGTATTAAGGCATTTCTGCTTTTAAAGTAAACATTCAATTCAAATTTTAATCTCAAAAAATCTCCCGATTTGAAAAAAAATTTCCCCTAAATGGATGAAATTCTAAAACTATTCTTGTCCAACCTATTCACATATTTATAATATACTATATTTTTAATTGCTTGCTTGTTAATGCTTTAAATATTTAATATTAAAAATATTCTTAATTTATTCTGTCACGTTTTGACCTGAATTTAAAAATCTAACCTAAAGAAATGGTGCTTATTGTAGTCATAATTAATAACGAAAGATATTCATCTAAAAATAAATATTGTATGGGGGTTATTTTAAATTGTTAGTTAACATCAATAGATTTTTGCCCAAAAAAACGGAGGTTTTCGCCTGACTGTCAATAAGTTACGATGATTAAAACCTTGTCGGACAATTTTGTCCGAGAATTGTTAGTTATGGGGTTAAAATAGCGTTTTAGTAGTATTATTATGAATATTTAGTGTTGTTTTTGTTCATAAAAGTATCAGTTTAGAGGTTAAAACTGGACAAAAACAGGGGGCGGTTATTTTAAATTGTTAGTTAACTTTGTGTTTTGTCTTAAAAAAGTGCATTTTTTTTGTCGAAAAGTACAGAGCGATCTATGTCAAAATAATATGTCACAAATCATTTTTTTTGTTCAAAAAAGTAATTTACAACACCTGTCTTTTAGTATGTCACAAAAATGAATCAATAAATAAAGCTATGGTTTTAGATATATTTGCCCCAAAAGTGTAAACATAAAATCTAAAATCTCATCTAATACATAGCTAAAGTCTTTTTCCAAAACTGCTATCCTATTAGTGCCACTTGCTAAAAAATCTGTATCGTTATCTATTGAAACAAGAGTTTTTAGGGGATTAAATAATTGTTCTAAATAATT
>CAYLSF010000910.1:0-3612 GCA_964385675.1 uncultured Saprospiraceae bacterium | reverse complement strand
AACTAAAAAACTTATTACTATCTCCTTGACGCTAATCCGATAGCTATCGGGACTGTAAATCTTGTCTAATATGTCTTACCGTAAATTATCCTTACTCATTTTAATGACGCTTTTCACCTTTCAAAATTGCGATAATACAAAATCATCGCAGACGACATTAAAAAATACGATTCAGCAGGAAACCATAGAAGAAGAGTCAATTAACCAATTATGGCCTAGTGATTATAAAACCTTTGAACGTTCCACCGCTTTGGAGCGATTAAAAACTAAAATTTCCGAGCAACAAGATATTGTTATTCATGCCTTTGTGCCGCTTTGTGATAATGAAAATCAAGGTATTGTGCCTGTTAGTGCGACATTAGGAAATGGATTGGATTTACGCAATAACTTGTATTGGGGAGCGATGTATGGTATCAAAAGTTATTTCAAAAATAAGACGCAATGGAAAATTTTAGCTACTCAAAAAGAGGTAGCACCTAATATTTTAGAACGGGTCGTTTTTTATAAAAAACATCCAAAAGGATCACACGTTTATTTTGTGGCAGATGCGTATAGAGGGGATAAAATCAAACCTTGTTTGGAGGATTATTTTAATTCAATAGCGGGGAAATTGTCCAATACGATTAAAGTGGAAGGTCAATCAATTGCCATTAATGGAAAAGCAGATTTTTTGATTTTTAATGGGCATAATGGCTTGATGGATAATGAGGTAGAGTATGTTGAAAACGCAGATAATATCATTAAAGATGTAGCGGCTATCGGTTGTATTTCGCATGACTATTTTAAAGACCATTTAAAGATTGCTAAAGGGTATCCGCTATTAATGACCACCAACTTAATGGCCCCCGAAGCTTACGTTATGGAAGCCGTAATTGAATCTTGGTTGAATTTAAATACGGGTGCTCAAATTCGAGTGAATACAGGAAAAGCCTATCATAAATTCCAAAAATGTGGACTTCGAGGGGCTACGAATTTATTTAGAACAGGGTGGTGATTACTTCTAAACTTATAATTGTTTTAATTCCTTAGTTATCTTTGAGCTTACAGAAGTACAAGATGAAAAATATGAAAGGTAAAACGATTATCATAGGGGCAGGACCAGCAGGATTGAGTTGTGCTTATACGTTAGTTAAGAAAAAACAACAAGTTGAGGTTTTTGAGGCAAGTGAGTTTATTGGAGGAATGTCCAGAAGTTTTGATTTGTGGGGGCAACGAGTAGATTTAGGTCCACATCGGTTCTTCTCCAAGCAAAAGGAAATTAATGCCTTTTTTTCTGAATTGATTCAAGAAGATTTTACTTTAGTTGAAAGACAAACAAGAATCTATTACAACAAACGATATTTCAATTATCCCTTAAAGTTGAGTAACGTTTTGTTGAATTTACCAATAACTACCATTATTCAAATCTTGTGGTATTATTTTATTCAAAGAGTAAACCCTATTAAAGACCCTAAAAATTTTGAAGAATGGGTAACAGATAGATTTGGTAAAAAGCTATTTGAAATTTTTTTTAAGAATTATACAGAAAAATTGTGGGGTATAAAATGTACAGAAATTGATGCAGATTGGGCAGCACAACGAATTAAAGGACTTTCCTTATTTGAAGCAGTCAAATCTGCCATACTAAGTAATAGAGGGAATAAACATAAAACATTAGTTGACCAATTTGCCTATCCTAAGAACGGTACGGGAACACTTTATCAAAGAGCTGCCGACTATGTAGAAAATGCTGGAGGAAAAATCAATACCCAAAAGCCTGTTAAAAGAGTTATACTTGACCAAAATAATAAGAAAGTAGTTGGAGTAGAATTATTAGATGGGAGTATTCACCATGCAGATTCGGTTGTTTCGACTATGCCTTTGACATTACTACTAAAAGGATTTCATAATGTACCAGAGGCTGTTCAAAATGCAGTTGATAATTTATTTTTCAGGAATACCATTCTAGTATATTTAGAAATTGATAGAGCGGATTTATTTACAGATAATTGGCTTTATATTCATTCGCCAGAGGTGCAACATGGACGAATTACGAACTTTAGAAATTGGTGCGAAAGTTTGAATAGGGGTAAAAAAACGACAATTCTATGTATGGAATTTTGGTGTTTTGATGAAGATAAGGTATGGCAAGATGACGAGCAGAAAATTATTAACTTAGCAAAAGAAGAGATTTATAAAATTGATTTAATCCCTAAAGATGCCAGTGTTCTAAATACAAAATTGGTAAAAGTACCTAGATGTTATCCTGTATATCAAACGGGTTATCAGAAGGATATAAAGATTATTATTGAATTTTTGAACACTATAGAAGGACTTTATCCTATTGGACGATATGGAGCATTTAAGTATAATAATCAAGATCATTCTATCTTAATGGGACTTTTAGCCGCTGAAAAAATAGTGAACCAAAAGTCAATAGATTTATGGCAAATCAATACAGATACGGAATATCAAGAAGAGGGCAAGATTAAAGATGTTTTTGATTCAAAAGAAAGCTAAAAACTTATGAGTAAACAGATTCATATTAATTTATTGATTTTTACTTGTGCTATAGCTTGTCTCTTGATTTTACCTTATTTAGGGCAGTATGGTGTTTTTTTGGATGGAATAACTTATGCAAATATTTCTAGAAATATTGCAGAAGGAATTGGAGATTTTTGGATACCTGCCTCTTCTGAAACGAGGGACTTTTATACACAACCTCCTTTAGTATATTGGGTTCAAGCGGGAATCTTTTACTTAATTGGAGATTATCATTTTATAGAAAGATTATATTCTATTATCACGCTTTGCCTTTCTATATCTGCCATGGCATTAGTGTGGAGGCAGGCATTTCCTAAGTATAAAAATATGTTTTGGTTACCTATGCTTTTTTGGGTAACTGCCCCTGTCGTTTCTTGGAGTTATCATAATAATCTGATGGAAAATACAGTTACTGTGTTTTCCTTACTGAGCGTTTTTGCCGTACAAATGTCTATTAACTTAAAAAATAGTAAAGCCTATTTATGGACAATATTAGGAACGATATTCATCTTTTGTGCTTATCTAACTAAAGGTATTGCCACGATATTCCCTTTAATCGCTTTTGGATGGTACGTATTGTTGTACAATAAGTGGGATAAAAAGCTAATTATACATCAAGTAGTGATAATTTTAGGATGTATAGGGTTGCTGATTGGACTTCTTAATTTTGTACCAGAAGCAAAAATTTACTTGACTAAAAGTTGGAGCGATCAGGTTTCTTTATTAGAAAATGGAGTATTTGATAAACCGAGAACTTTTATTGTTGAGCGCTTATTCATGGAAACGTTACCTTTTGTTTTACTGACATTACTATTCATAATTTGGAAAAGAGGAACAATTAAAGATTACATTAGTGAGAATCAATTGATATTAAAGCATGGTGTTTTTTGGATAGGTATTGGTCTCGCAGGTTCATTACCCATTGTATTGAGTACACAACAATCCAATTATTATCTTGTCCCCCCCTTAGCATTTATGGCCCTTGGGTTTGCGGCATTTTTATCTCCTTTTTTATATGGTTGGTTATCCAAAGCAAGTGCTTCCTTTTCTAATATTATATTAATCATAGCATTGTTGATTCTATCTTTT
>CAYLSF010000909.1:0-3616 GCA_964385675.1 uncultured Saprospiraceae bacterium | reverse complement strand
GCTTCTAAAGCATCCGATGACTTGATTTTTAATATAAAAAAATGAAAGAGCAATCTTCCAATCCAATTACGAACATATTTAGAAATTTTGGACCGACTACATTTGCGGTAGATAATGGTACCAGTATTTTTATTTTGGCGATGATGATCATCTTTTTTGGGATGAGTAGTTATCAGAGTATGCCTAAAGAGTTATTTCCAGAGGTAGTCATTCCAACTATTTATACGAGTACGCCGTATCCAGGTAACTCGGCAGAGGATATTGAGGATTTGGTATCAAAGCCAATTGAGAAGGAAATAAAATCTATTGCTGGATTAAAGGATGTTAAATCAACCTCCGTGCAAGGACACTCATCTGTGATTGCCGAATTTGACACGGATGTGGATATTGAAACAGCACTCCAAAAAGTAAAAGATGCCGTAGATAGAGCAAAGAGTGAATTACCGACTGATTTACCAGCTGACCCTAATACCTTTGATGTTAATTTTTCAGAATTTCCAATTGTATCGGTCAATCTTTCGGGTGAGTTTGCAGTAGATGAATTAAGAGGATATGCAGAATATTTGGAAGATAAAATTACGCCATTAAATGAGGTATCAAGTGTAACGATAAAAGGGGCATTGGATAGAGAGGTGAAAATCAATGTGGATTTGCCTAAGATGCAATCGGTAAAGGTGAGTTTTGGAGATATTGAAAATGCGATTCGTGCGGAGAACTTAACGATTTCGGGTGGCGAAATTTTAAATAATGGTTTTAGGAGAGATATTAGAGTTGTTGGTCAGTTTCAATATGTGAAGGAAATTGGGGATATTATTGTAAAAAGTAAAAATCAAAATCCGATTTATTTAAGAGACATTGCCAATGTAACATTGGGTTTTGAGGATGCTACAAGTTATGCCCGTTCCGATCAATTGCCTGTGGTAGCCTTAGATGTGGTGAAGCGTTCTGGAGCAAATTTATTAGATGCCATTGACCAAATTAAAGTAATCGTAGAAGAAGCGAAAAATGAAAAATTCCCAGATGATTTGAAGGTATTTTTATTCAATGACCAATCTATAGATGTTAGAAAGCAGGTTAATGAATTGGAAAATAGTATTATTTCAGGAGTGATTTTGGTGATTTTGGTTTTGCTGTTTTTCTTAGGATTGCGTAATGCAATGTTCGTTGGTCTGGCGATTCCATTATCTATGTTAATGGGAATTTTAGTATTAAATATCGCAGGGGTCGTAATGAATATTATGGTTTTATTTTCCCTGATTCTAGCCCTTGGACTTCTGGTCGATAATGCCATTGTGGTAGTGGAAAATATCTACCGCTATATGCAAGAAGGCTATTCTGGAATAGAAGCCGCAAAGAAAGGAGCAGGAGAAGTTGCCTTAGCGATTATTGCCTCTACCGCTACAACGTTGGCTGCCTTTGTACCTCTAGCTTTTTGGCCTGGTATCATGGGAAGTTTTATGTTTTCCTTACCCTTGACATTGATTACGGTTCTATCCTGTTCGCTATTCGTTGCTTTAGTGATTAATCCTGTATTTACGTCATTTCTAATGAAAGTGGAAAATACAACACCCGATAAATCGGAAAGCCAGCGAAAATTGAGAAATAATGTAATTGGATTAGGACTGTTAGTTTTAATCGCAGTAGTGATGCATTTTGTGGGTAATACCCCTTTGAGAAATGTATTTGGGCTAACTGCATTATTAGCTGGATCAAATTATTTCCTATTGCGTCCAATGGCTTATTTTTTCCAAAATAAGGTGTTACCGGCTTTAGAAAATGGCTATGATAAATTTGTCCGTTTTGCCTTGAATCGGTACAATCCTACGGTGATATTTTTTGGAACATTTGTTTTATTGTTTGGTACTATATTTATGTTGGGAATTTATACCCCAAAGGTGATTTATATGCCAACTACTCCTCCAAAATATGTCAACGTATTTGCCACCTTGCCATTAGGAACGGATATAGAAACAACGAATAAAATTACAGAAGATTTAGAAAGTCAAGTTTCGACCATCATTGAGCCATATTTGGATGCGGTAGATGCCGTATTGAGTCAAGTAGGAGAAGGAACAGGAGATCCCACCATGAGTGCTGGAGGGGGTGAAAAAACACCAAATCAAGCCCGTATTACGGTTTCTTTTGTGCCTACAGAATATAGAAATGGTATCAATACCACAGAGGTGATGGAGAAAATCCGTCAAAATATCAAGCCTCACCCTGGGTTACAAATTGTGGTAGATCAAGACCCTAGTGGGCCTCCGTCAGGAAAGCCCATTAACTTGGAATTGACAGGAGAGGAAATGACGGATTTAACGACTATTTCACAAGATGTTATCAAATTTTTGAATCAAGCAAATGTAGCCGGTGTAGAAGAATTGAAAGCGGACGTGGAACTGGGCAAGTCGCAATTGTTGGTGCAAGTTGATAGAGAAGCGGCACGTCGCTACGGGGTTTCTACGCGTGATATTGGTTTAGCGATGCGGAATGCGATTTATGGAAAAGAGGTCACCAAATTAAAAATTGGAGAAGACGAATATCCGATTCAAATTCGATTGGATAAACAATATCGTTACAAAGTAGAAGCTTTGATGAATCAGTTGATTACGTTCCGTAGTCCAACAGGACAATTGAATCAAGTACCAATCTCTTCTGTGGCAAAAATTAAATATTCTTCAACCTATTCAGCGGTAAAACGTAAAGATTCAGAGCGATTGATTACCGTATATTCCAATGTGTTGGATGGTTATAATCCGACGGAAGTTGTAGCAAATTTGGATATGACCATGCAAGACTTTCCAATGCCTGAAGGGTATAGCTTTAAATTTACAGGAGAGCAACAAGATCAAGCGGAAGCCATGTCTTTCTTAGGTACGGCATTTACGGTAGCTTTATTTGCTATTTTTATCATCATTGTCGCACAGTTTAACTCGGTGATTTCTCCGTTTATCATTGTCCTTTCCGTCTTATTTAGTACAATCGGTGTATTGTTAGGTTATCTATTTACAGGAATGGATTTAGTGGTTATTATGACAGGGGTAGGAATTATCTCCCTTGCAGGAGTTGTCGTAAATAATGCGATTGTACTGATAGATTATATCGAACTCGTTAAACAACGAAAGGCAGATGAACTAGGTATTCCTGTAGATGATTTGCCAAAAGGTGAAGTCAAAGCAGCTATCGTACAAGCGGGTAAAACTCGTTTACGTCCTGTATTGCTTACCGCTATCACGACGGTCTTAGGTCTGATTCCATTAGCGATTGGCTTCAATATGAATTTCTATTCTTTCTTCACCACCCTCGATCCAAAAATCTTTATCGGTGGAGATAATGTAGCCTTCTGGGGACCAATGTCCTGGACGGTTATTTACGGTTTAGTTTTCGCTACTTTCTTGACGTTAATCGTTGTTCCTGTTATGTATTGGTTATCCTATCGCTCAACGAGTACAATTTGGGGATGGTTTTCGCCTAAGCCTAAACCTAAGGCGTCGTTGCAGGCTTAATTGTAGAACGTCATTCCAAACTAGATTTTCCCGATAGGGATCGGGATTCCCAAGCTGTAAAGAGAAAAAGGTAAGCTTAGTACAACGTTACAAGGCTTACCTTTTTCAATTTT
>CAYLSF010000908.1:0-3618 GCA_964385675.1 uncultured Saprospiraceae bacterium | reverse complement strand
AATCGTTCTTAGAAATTCTCCGATCTTTCATTTTCTCAAGAATTTTCTCATCATATGTTCTACTCCCTAACACAGAGAATATCTGATCTAATGACTCCACATAAAATGGAATACTCAGATTGATGACATTTGTATCTAACCCATAAGCTTTGCGGTGAGTCTCTTGGTCTAATAATCCTTCAAATTGCCGAGGCCCACCAGTAAGCCCTGTATTAATAGCACCACCAAGGTAGGTTGAGACGTAATATCGACGGTCTGTATCAGTCATTTTTATTGCGTAATCTTTAAAAAGCTCATAATGATATCGCTGTTTATCACAGCGAATACTAAGAAGTACTATTTTTCTATTAAAAAAATCACAGAAGGTTTCGTTTCCTTCATTTGCTTTTTGTCTCATATACTGAAGCACTTGTAAAACGGTGCCTTTACCAGAGTTATCTACAGCACCAGCATCAACAAAATGACCACGACCTTTTATCTTTGCCATGGGACTAAAGATTGGAAAACGGTTAGTAGTCATGAGAGCATTAGGGAAACTAATGGCTCGGCTTTCATTTATGAACTGCCCAGTTGTATCAAGTTTGACATATGTCAAATCCATAGCCCCACCAAAAATTTCTCCTGCCGTTTTTAGACTCAAGGGGTGCATAATCCCTTTACTACCATCCTCTACCCTAGCAGTATTAGTAATAAAAAGAGGTAAATTGTATTTACGATCCGTCCAAAGCTTAGCGTAATTTTCATGGTTAAAGGAATCAAATTTATCATCGTTTATTTCTCCTGCCAGTTTGAATATATTTCTGCTTAATACATCCATTCGATCCATCGGTTCCTCAGTAGAACCAGAGGATTTAAGCTTGTAGGGCCAACGGCTAAACAGCCCTATTAAATCTGTGCTCACAAAATTATACTTCCCAATTGTGTCTATCCGTTCGCTAATTTCCTTTCGTCGGCCTTCATTATCTAAGTAGTCTAAGTCAGCAGTCATATAAGTATAAAGGCCTAGCCCTAAGCTTCCCCCTGAGGCCCCTGCTCCTAAAAACACATCTTTTTCAAAATCAAAATTATTAGTGCTTTTTCCTTCTAACTCATTTAACAATTTCATAGTCCAGTAGGCCGCCTTAAGGCCACCACCATCTGAAGCGATGATGTAAATGGGATGATTGCTTGAACCTTTCCTAGACAAAAATGAATCTGTATATTTTTCTAAACTGTATAAGTTATCATTCAGTGTCTGGACATTCTTAATATTTTGATGGGAAATAGTATGAAAATCATTCCCTCGATTAGCTCGCCAGGCGATCACGATCACAAGGCCGATAAATATTGCATTTGCATATCCTCTAACACGATTATGTCTTCGGATAGAGTAATTTAGAAGTCTAATAGCTTTATTTTTCTGATTAGGCTCCCTAATGGCTTCATTATCTACCGCAATATTTGAAGGATTATAAACTGTTATTGGGTTATTATTATCTGCTGCTTTGTTTCTGACAAATAAACTATGGACAAACCAACCAAACCATTTATCCGTATTGGGGGAATTAACAGCTAAATATCTAGTCCAAATTGTTAATCCTCTATCAATTAGAGCGATTAAAACCATCAATCCATTTATAAAAAGGAAAAAAACGTTAATTGGGTTTAGTCCATATCCATAGTCTGCTATACTTCCCTCGAAGCCTTTAGAAGCTCCCAAAAACGAAGCTAAAAATAAAATCAACAATCCTAGATTTAAAATCATCATAATAGAAGTGCCAGGCTCATCAAGGAAACGTAATAACTTGCCTCCCCAACTTCCAAAGTACCACTTATACCTGCTTTTCCTTCTGAGGTATGCAAAAGCAAGAAAAAACCATAGTAAGAAATATGCAGAAACTAATAAGTACAAAAGACCATTTCGACCGAGATCATCTACCATCGTGGAATGTAGAAACCAATTGGGAAACCATGAGAGGAATAAAAAGTAAATAGCTAGCAGCAAGCTCAATACCATACTGAACATTATCAAGAAGCGAAAGAATTGGAGTAAAGCAGTTTTCACAAAAACTCCCAATAAATTTTTCTTCCAGAAGCCTAACTTTAATAATAAACCAAACACCAGAATTAATACTCCAACAATACCCAACCAAATTTCAATTTGTTGAGAGGATGCTAAAACTAAGTATAAGACAACTCCCAAAAGGCTGATTACAAGACAGACTAAGCTAATCGTATAAGCAAACTCAGCCATTAAATTGCTATTCTTAGCCTTTCGAGGAGTCTTACCGCCATTTAACCTAAAATTCCAAAATAGAATTTCTCCAGTCCAGACAATACAAACCAATATAAATATTAATATTCCAGTAAGAATAATCGACTCAACAGGAGAAAATGGCAGTTTTGGTGGGAGCAAATATAAGGAGGGTATTAAAACAATAAATAAAATTGAACTAATTGAGATCGACTTATAACTTATATTTTTGGACAATCTACTTGGCAGTCCACTTGATTGTTTACGAGCAACAAAAAAACCAGCATTCAAACAACCTAAAACGCCTAAAGTACCAAACGTCAATAAGCCAATAAATAGGGTCCAATGAAACGAATCTTCCCCTTCAAAAATGCTAGCAAATAAGGATATCTCGATAAATACAATGAAGCATACTATAGGAACCCACCATAAACGCCATCCAACAAGCGGTTTATCAACCGTTGCTTTACCTTCCTTATTATGGTTTTCATTTGAAGAGTTTCCAGTAACCAATTTTTCGATCAGAATAAGTAAATAAAAGCCTGAGATCAATACGAATACCATCCTTTCAGGAAATTCCACCCAAAGTCCTTTATACCCCAACTTTTCAGCTACTTCTGCTAATAATTTTATTAATATCCCAATGTATATAGCTCCAAATAATCGACGGACATTATGAAAAGAAGAGTATTTATCAACATTTCTTTTGTTAAAATCTATTACTTTTTCTTGCAAAGCTTCAGTATCTACCCCCCGATTTTTCATTAATAATAATACTGCACGAAACGGCAAGAATATATTTGCAAAAAACTCCCATCCTTTCATTTCTGCAGCTAAAGACTGCTCTAAATCTCCTTTGTAAAAAGTGTCGCTAAACATCAAGTAATAAGGCAAAAACCAAACAACAAGAATTGACAATGGAAATTGAATAGCAAATACTCGAAAACTCTCTGAAAACCCTCCCTCAGTAAAATTCAAAAACAAGGAATCTACTTGCTCGAAATTATTGAGAAAAACACCTAGAATAAGAAAATAAATAATTGCTATATACAAATAACGGCCGTAGCTTTTAATGAAATGCCAGATACTGAATGAGAATTGTACAAGAAAGACAGCAAGGAAAAAGAAGCCAAATACCATCCAATACCAATTATCGGTTTTAAATTTCCAGGCTAAAATGCCCCCTCCAATTATTCCACTAACTACTCCTACTAAATCCTTTCTAGTGAAATTATTAAATCCTGGTATTTCCTTATTCCAAAAATCGGTTCTCTCAATTGTGTCCATATCCTAGAGCAAGTTTATTTCTCTCCTGTCAAGAGAGTATCATTCAACACTATTTTTTCAAAAAGTATATTTCACCAAAGCGAAACACATAAAACAAT
>CAYLSF010000907.1:0-3623 GCA_964385675.1 uncultured Saprospiraceae bacterium | reverse complement strand
TATTTTCTTAAATTATCTATTATGAAAAATTTACACAAGGGAATTATCACCCATCTTGTCCTATTTATGTTACTCTTTTCTTTCACGGCACATTCACAGCAGTATGTAACAGACTACTTTGGAGGCGGTCAAACGTTCTCAACGCCCAAGACTCATTATTCAAAAACTTATGGATGTGGAACTGACATGACTGTTACTGTAGGGGGGAATAATAATGCAAGTTTTACAAGTGCAAATGTGCCTGTCTTATTTACTGATCAATGTAATCCTTCTGGTGTGGTTGGTATTCGTACTACAGGAACTTCTGTAAATGCTAACAGAGATATAACTTATACCATTCAGTTTAGTCGCCCTGTTGATTATTTTGAGTTTGATGTACACAGTATTAATAATGGAACTTGGCATAACGAATTTTTGAAGAATTTTACGTTTAATACTGTCGCTTTTGTACCTGTTTCAGAATTAGTATTGGTAAGTAGTCATAATTTACAGGTTCAAAGCAACGGAACTATAATACCCACTGGATCAGGAGCTTGTGGTAGAATTAGAATTAATAGACAAGGTATTACAACCTTAACATTTACAGTTAATAAGAGAAATGCTACGGCGCATTTATTGGGTCAATTTGGTTTTAAGGAAACCTTTAATTGTGGTAGTTTTAGTGATGGCTTAATTACTGGAACAAACTATGATCAACATACATATAATTTTGGATGTACTCAAATGACCTTACAATTGTGTAATACCCCTGCTACTCAACACGATTGTAATTATACTCCGCCTGGACCAAATGATCCTACGAGTACTAAATCGAGGCCTGAAAATATCACAGGATGTGCAAATGATTTTCATTTTACACCAGACTTTTCAGGTGGTACAGCTTTATGCGGTTATCAGAATGGTATAGTAATTAAGCATGATTTTGCTAATACTAGTCACTCTCAAATACCTGTTAAACATATTTTAACTTTCTCAAATCCAGTCAAATCTTTTAAGTTTAACATACATAATTTAAATGATTGTCCTAATAACGAATCTTTAGAGGCATTAACTGTAAATGGAAATCCTGTAAATTTAAATGGTGCATTGAGTAATTCTAATCTTGTAATTAGCAATGGTGTGGCGAAGTTGCCTGCTAATTCTCCAACTAACGATGGTTGTGGTACTATATCTGTCGCTGATCTAGCAGGAATTTCAGAAATTACATTTCAGGTAAATCGTGAATCTATTGCGGGCCACTATTTAGACAATTTTGAATTTAGAATAGATGGTGATTGTGGAAGTTCATTCCCATCATCAAGAACCATTATGAGTCAAGAAGAAAACTTCACTAATTTTAATAAGTTTACTTTAACTCAAGTTATAGAAAATGATGTTACTGTTGCTCCAAATCCAACTCGTGGTTTATTCAATATTACTTTACCTAATGAAATGAATTTGCCTACAAATATTAATGTATATAATTTACAAGGTCAGTTGGTAAGAGAAATCAATAGTATTGACAGTAATGTAGTTGAATTTGATTTATCCAACTATGATAATGGATTATATTTAATTCAAATTAACTTAGGTGGTAAAATACTAACGAAGAAGGTGATGTTAGTAAAATAATCTAAACCTTTAGGTTAAGGTATTTGAATATTGATTAATACAATGTAATTACTCATTTTAGCCGACAGTTTTAAAACTGTCGGCTATTGTTTTTTTTAAATGACATGATTCAAAACTTAACGAATCTCAAATTTTCGTATCAATTTTTTAGTAGCGACTTCATCTGCTTCAATCTGCTTAAATAATAAATCAGCAATGTAATTGGTTAGCGGTTCAATGACCTCAGAATTGGCTAATTTATTTTTCACGCAACCACTAAAGAGAGGGGTTTCAGGTTTTATATTAATGATAGCTACTAGACTTTCTTTAACGCCTTTCTCTGATATTCTATATTTCGCCGTTAAATTATATTTTTGGAAATATTTCATGATACCATAAGTGAGTCCTTTTAACAATCCGTCGATATGTGTACCATGCTCATGGGTTCGATAATTATACACATAGGAGTTCAAATAAGCCATATCGACCCAATAATATTCCCTAAACGCAAATGCTATTTCGACTTGAAAATCTTCAATAATGGTATCTATATGAGTCAAGAAAAAATAGCTACCCGAACCATTCAGTAGTTCAATGTGTATGCGATCTTTTAAGCCATTTTTAAAATGGTATATCATTATACACCGTTCACCTTCCTCTTTATATTGTATTTTAAATTTTATATGCCTATTCAAATAAGCAAATTCCCTAAAATGATGAGTGAGGTATGTTATATCCCATTCAAAGTCTTCGCCCCAAATGCTTTTATCTAATTGAAATTCAATTTGTACATAAGCACAGCTGATTGTATCAATAGTCTCTCCTTTGACCAATATACCTTTTTCAAAAGTTTGCTCTTGAATCAAGTCCTGTTGAGTATCTAAAAATTGAATGTTAAACTGTTGACTCAAAGCATTCAAAACGGCTATATCAATCGTGAAAGGGTTGGTTGAATTAAATTTAAACTGCCCCCAATTATTGTCAACGGTCTCACTCAAAACATTAAAACCAATTTTGGCTTTTGCATCATCTAGTAGTTCTATTGAGAACAAGTTAGTCTCTACTCCAAGAAATATATCTTTTAATGTTTCTATAAAACCTCTAGTATTAACTATTCCAATATACATAGCAGGTCGTAAACGAACACTTTCGTACCATGTTAAAGAATCAAGCGGATTGATAGTATCTATAAGTTTATTCGACATCTAATTAGGTTTATTATTTTACAAAATATCTGATACCAAAACACTTTTAAATTGGTGTTGTTAAGTTTTATATAAAAATCTGAATTAAAATTCTTTACATGGTTTTTGTTTGGAATAAGACTTTTTTAAAAGATAATCTGTACTTTTATCTTGCATATTTTTGTCGTATAAGCTCGTATTAATTTATCTTCTGTACGATTTTTTTGTTGTATGTTTTTGATTACTAAATACTTATAATCGCTTTCGCCTTAACAACAGCAACTTCTTATTTGACTTTTTGGAAAAATCATAAATCATAAATTTTATATCATACATCATAAATCCGTATGATTTATCCTATTTGTCAGATATAAGATTTATGAATCATGATTCATGATTTTTCAGAATATTGGGGTTACTATCTAAGCAAAACTAAATACTAACATCAATAAGACCGTAACAACGCCCAATACAACAAAAATAGGAACAAAAGAGGTCCCTCCTTTTTCACGGAGTAGCCTCAATGTTGCTTCTTCTCCCTGATTTGATAATTCAATGGCTTGAATCTTACGTTGGGTAAAGTTGTAGTATATCCAATTTCCACATAGACCATATATTGTGCTATACATAATATTTATCCCTATATTCATAAAAGGGTCAACAATTCCTAAAAAGTAATCTACAATCAACGTTTCCATAATCATAACACCAATAATGATAGCACTTTCGATATACATCTTTCGGTATAAAAACCACATCAGACCAAAAAAGAAAGCCCCTATATTAAAAGAGATTTTATGTCCCTCTTCTAATTGTTCCCACTTTTGGGTGTAGTAGTCTGCGGCACTA
>CAYLSF010000906.1:0-3631 GCA_964385675.1 uncultured Saprospiraceae bacterium | reverse complement strand
CAAGATTTCAACTAACAATTTGAAACATATAATTATTCATTATTAATTATCTTCCTACAGCTTGATAATCAATAATTTGTCAAAATTCTATATCCTCTCATGAAGTTTTTTACGTACTTACTACCATCCCTCATCTTATTCACTCTTATGACTATTCATTCTTGTAAACCACCTCAAGAGTTGTTTGAAGTGAATGATGTATCTACGAATACGAAAGAAAATTTAGATCGGGAGACCTGCCCTGATTTATTTATCTCTGCCATTAATGTGATCGAACGAAATAAGAAGAAAATGTATGTAGAATATACGGTGGAAAATAGAGGTAAGGGCCCTGCTTATTTATTGGGCGAAAGTAAGAAAAAGATAGATAATATAAGTTTACAAGTATTTTTTTCTGGTGATAAAAAGTATAATCGTGGAGACTTTTTGGCACACGGCTTTTTTATTGAGAAGGCACTGCCTGCTAGTAATGGAAAGCTAGAAGCAGGTAAAAGCTATATTGGAGGTGTAGAAATCAGTTTAAAACGTAAAACTTCTTTTCAAGGTAATTTAATTTTTCACATCGATCCTGTCCAAATTGTGGATGAATGTGATGAAACTAATAATTATACTACGGTAGCATTTTAAGTACTAGTAGTTTAACATAAAACTATTTCTTGATGAAAAGCCTAGCAAAGTCCTTTTGCTGGGCTTTTTAGTTTTAGCGTCTTACCATAACCTATATTGATTATAACTGTGAAATAATGTAGAATCACAACGTCTATCGGCAGATAGATTAGAGTAATCTCAGATTTATATCTGAGGTTACACTATAGTATAAAATCACTTGCCCGTTAGCCAGTTTTTTAGCATTAATCGTTGTTTTAGCATACTAACAATAGAAGGAGGATCTGCTTCTCTTAAGCGATTGACTTGCTGTACTTGTTTCCAAAGTTTAAAAAATGGAAGACACCTAACATAGCTATACATCCACAATAGAATCAATAAAGACGCTAAAAATCCTAAACCTGCACTTCCTGTCCATATCCCAAACCCAACCCAACCTATGAGTAGGCAGGATAATACCAATATCATAATATAGACGATATAAAACGAACTATAGAAAAAATCATCTGTAGTCTCTAAGGTTTTTAGGACACGTTTATGTACTTGTTGTTCAATACATATGATTTGATTCAAAAGGTGTAAAGGTAGTGTTGTAAGCCATACCATAAATAGAAATGTCTGTTCTAAAATCCCAAATTTTCTAATCAATGCAGCATCTTCAATATTATATTGATGTAGCAAGTTAAAATAACTCTTTATAGATTCTTCAAAATCTTTAAAGAGCTGCGGCTGTGCTTTGTGCATTTTAGTCAGCGTATCTGCTACTTGTTTTTCTAGATGTAATCGCTTATTCTTATCTTTTTTATACGTGAACCATTTCGGAAGTTGTAAATCTGAGCGATAAAGCTGTAAGGCAAGTTCTGTAGTATCATTTATTTCATCCGATACGATAATCATTTGTTTCTCTAATGCTTGCTGTATATCTTTTGTCGCTTGACGGATTGCTTTTGCATGGTGCTGTTCATATTGTTCTTTATAATTACTGATAATAATAGGTTTACCAAATGAAATTAAAGCATCAATTTGAGTTTTTTCATAAGCAGAATAATTTAAACCAGCAGGAACAATATATACTTCTATATCTTCTTGTTCCATTAGGTTGAAAGCCATTCGAGCCGTGCCTTTTTTGAGCGGCTGTACGGCTTTAGTCATTACACAACTCCCCTCTGGAAAAATTAGAATTCCTTCATTATTAAGAAGCACTTCATTAACCTTTTGAAAAGTAGATTGATTACGTTGTACGGTATCTCCCCCATCTCTTGCCCTGTAAATAGGCACCATGTATAATTGATCCAATATCCAGTTTTTAAACCCAGAATCAAATATATCTGCCCGAGTCATGGAGTAATGTGGGCGAGGGGTCACAGCCAAAGTCAATAAAGCATCCATCAGGGCATAAGTATGTGATGCAGCAATGATAACAGGTTTATCTGTTGGCACATTTTCTAGTCCATCTACATAAATATGTCTGAAAAAGAAGAATAATATCCGATGAACGATAAACCTTATAATACGAAACAACATTTATTGAGCATGAATTAATTAGTTAATAATTAGACACCTAGCAATACGAAAGTTAAGAACAATTTGGCAAACTGCCAATTAAAAGGAATTGTCGTCAATTATAGATTCTAGTACTTTAACCTATTTGTTGACTTGACTTGACCGCTACATTTCAAAATCAAGATTATTTTTTTGTAAATTAGTTCTGAATCTAAAATATAGGAAATTTAAATAGACTAAAATCATATTATCTTATGAAGCAAGCTTTACTCTTACTCACACTATGTTGGTCAATTACTATATTTGGACAAAAAGGAGAAGTCCTGCTAACTGATTTTAGATACATTGTGCATGACACACAAGAATTTCCCAACTACTTTGATATTGAGTCTTTAACCAAAGAAGTGAATACCGCCTGTCATAATATGCTACGTAAAAAACTTCGTATCATGAATATTGATAGTTATCAAGCAAAAGAAATTGAATATACCTTTCGTCCACCTTTTCGAGATAATATAGATTTGATAGATAAAAGTGGTTATGATTATTATGTAGCCATTACAAGCAGTGTAGGTACAAATACAACTTCCAAAGGGGAGCGAACCTATGTACTATATATGAAGGTTCAGATAGAAGATGAGAAAGGAAAATCAATTTTTTATAATAAAAAAGAAGCTTTATTTAAACTGAAATATCAAGAGGAGATTTTGTATGATGAATCTATTGTAAGCAGTCAAGATTTTAAGGTGCTGTATTTAGAATTATTAGAATACACACTTTTTAAAAAGAATGCTCCAACACTTCGATATTTTAATAAACCAGCGATTAGAGGATACAAAGGTTTTTTAAATAAAGCAGATCAATTTAGATTAAGGCATTCTTCTACCATTTTCAATGAGCGATTTTACTTGGAGACCGATAGTACATCGTCTCTCTTGTTTAAATACACCAATAAGTTGATTAATACATCGGGAGCGTTACAATTCAGTTCTGAGCATAAAAACTATATTTTTCTCAAAAATTTCACATTAAGAAATAAGCAGAATAAACAGAAGTATAAAGTAAAGGGCTATTATGAAGAGGTACTTTATACCAATAAGAAAAAGAAGGTTATAACTGTACCGGAGTTAGAAATGATTCATAAAGAGGATACGGCTATATTTACTTATTTTCCTGATGATGATGCCAAATGGATTAATACCCTAAAAGGAAAGATTAAAGATTTAGAATTCTCATTAGCCTCTAATTTATACACGAATCATGTAGAATTACAAGTAAAAGGACAACTTATAGCCATTATAAAACTCCCTCCCAACGATCCTTTTAAGCGAAAACAAACTGTCTATTATGATTTTTATCTAAAAAAAGGGTTAAGTGAGGAAATTCAAGTTAACCTAGCAAATGTATTTGCTTTGTTTACTATGGCTGATATTTTTATGGATGACGTGTATCGTTATGTGAGCAAAAGAGATAAAAAAGCCGCTTTGGAGTAGAATTAAGCAGATTACATAAGTATTATCTA
>CAYLSF010000905.1:0-3635 GCA_964385675.1 uncultured Saprospiraceae bacterium | reverse complement strand
CAATTTCAAAGAATTATGTGAATTTTCTTTTGCTCCTTGACGCTAATCCGATAGCAATCGGGACTCTTGCTTGTATCGAGTTCTACATACAAGCAGTTTACTCTCGTAAGAGCAAAGTAGTGTGTAATAAAAATCAACTTAGTTAAACCAACCTTTTCCGTTATCCTAAAAAGAGTATGAAATTTTTACCGTATATTAATCAAAAAATCAACTACCATGAAAAAAATTAATTGGTGGCAATATTTAATTGAATTAATAGTCGTAATCATTGGTATTTCTATTGCGTTTAGTTTAGAAAATTGGCGAGAACACCAAAAAGAACATCAAATTACAAAAGAGTATCTTCAGAGTCTAAAAGCGGATTTGATGTTGGATAGTGTATCTTTCAAGCAGTTGATAGGACGTACGAATTATTCTATGCGGTGTGCAACAAGTGTACGACAAACCATTGAAAATCAAAAGATAGAAAAAGCAGATTCTTTCTTTATGAATATGTTTTCAATGTATATGCCATTAGACTTTCAAGCGAGTAGAAGTACGATAGATGCCTTAGAAAATAGTGGACAACTGAATTTGATTCATAATTTTGAATTAAAGAAGCAAATCGTGAGCTTATATCAGCATTATAAAATGATTGATGAAAGCGAGGAACAACGAGCTAGAGGAATAGAGAATTATTATACGCCACATTTAGCGGATAATTATGATTATGATGCCTTTTTCTTTTCAAGATATCCAATGTCTTTAGCAGAGAAAGAAGTACTCATGAAAAAAGCACTAAAGGATTTAACATTAAAAAATATGTCCACAGGAGTGAATACAGGGCTATTTTATTCCAAACAATATTATCAAAAAGGCTTATATTTAGGCAGTGATCTGGTACGTGCGATTGACTATGAATTAGAAAAACTATAAAATATCAACTTGGATTTATTTAATCAACAGCCACAATTTAAGAAACAATACAATGCTAAACCTTTTCAAAGAAAGGAGCAATATACTTTTGCAGAATTCAATGCAGGGGTAGGGGCGATGCGATTAGGAATGGAAAGTATCGGTTTGAAATCTGTATATGTACAAGAGAGAGAACGATTTTCGCAGATTACCTATATCGCAAATTTTCAAGATAAGCCTAACGAGCAGTTAGAACTTAAAAATATACCAGACTTTAATATTTTATTAACCTCGCTTCCTCAACCGAACCTACCGAACTTTGTAGAAATAGAAAAGATATTAAAGGCTAAAAAGAATGTCGTTTTTTTAATTGAAACTTCTGAGAGTTTAATCAAACAAGAAAGAGGACGAACCTTTAGAACAGTTCAACAAAAATTGAGAGCATGTAATTTTGATATTTTTTATAAAATATTAGATGCGAGTCGATTTGGTGTACCTCAGAAGCGACGTCGATTATTTATTGTAGGTTTTCGATGTGATTATTTTAAGTCAAAACCCAATTTTGAATTTCCAAAAGGCAGTACAAAAAAGACCTATATTAAAGACTATTTAGAAGAATCCGCAGAAGGTTATGAAATATCAGAGCATTTTCAGCAATTTTATTTATTCAATACAGAAAATGCACAAGTCGTTGATAAAACGTCTAAAGTACAAGTGAAAGCTCTTTCTGCTTCTTATCATAAAATTCAGCCTTTAGTTGGGGCATTTGTGAGGGATGGAGAAACAGGCGTACGCTTATTAACAGAAAATGAATGTAAATCTATTATGGGATTTCCAATAGATTTTAGATTTCCTGTTTCTCGTACGCAAATGTATCGGCAGTTAGGAAAATCAGTAGTCGTGCCGATTGTTAGGGCAATCGGACAAGAAATATTGACCTGTTTCGATTCAAACCCATAGAAACCAATTAAATCATTGGTATAGTCACTCAAAACCTGTAAATTGTACAATTAAATCAAATTAACAACTATAACATAAATCCCGCTTATGAAAAGTTTATCCTTTTTAAGCTTCTTGTTTGTAATTACACCTTATATTATACTAGCACAATGTGAATTTGGGAACTGTCAATTGGGCTATGGTTCAGAGTTACTCCCGAATAACGAAAAATATATTGGTCACTTTGAAAATAGTAAATTCAATGGGCAGGGTGTTTATTTTTATCAAAATGGAGCATCTTATGCAGGAACATGGAAAGATGGAAAATATCATGGAGAAGGACGATTGCAAGATGAGAAGGGCGAGATAGTTATGGGGGTTTGGGAAAATGGAAACTTTAAAACAGCTTTAAAATATGAATCGCAATGTATTTATGGAGATTGCCAAAATGGCTATGGCATTTATTTATATGCGAATGGTGTAAAACTAACAGGGACTTTTAAAGATGGACAGGTACATCAAAGAGTTGTTGTATTTTATCCAAATGGAGCAAAATATATCGGTGGTTGGAAAGGAAGTATGATGGATGGAGATGGAATACTCTACCATGCTGATGGGGCAGTAGAAAGTGGAATTTGGGAAAATGGTAAATTTACAACTCAATTTGAAGCAGCTTTAGGATGTGTAGAAGGCGACTGTGATAATGGAAGAGGAACTTATGTGTATCGAAATCAAACCATTTATGTAGGCGATTTTAAAGCCTCCGTAGCCAATGGATATGGAATTTGTTATTTTGCAGATGGTGATCAATATGTTGGTGAATGGAAAAACCATAATTTCGACGGTCAAGGGGTGATGTATAAAAATGAAGGCATAACTAAAAAAGGGTTATGGAAAAATAGTAAATATATCTCTCCTACCGCTACAAAAAGCGAAGAGAAGGAACAACTACAATGGAAAAAGATTAAATTATATTCAGCCCCAACTACTGTAATTCAACCTAAAGCACATATTTCTTTAAATGAAGCTGTAACAAGGGTAAATACCAATATCTCTAGCCCTTTGGTCAATAATCCTTCTATGGATATTGGTTTAATAAAGCGTGCAACAATATTAAAAGCATCTAATAAAGATAAAATTTATGTAGTTCAAGAAGGTAGCGGTGAGGTGTTAATTGATGCAAAAATCATTAGGCATAAAAAAGGAGATTTAATTTCTATTAAGGCAGGACAAATATATCAATTTAAGAACCTATCCGCAGATTTTAAGGCTTGGGAAATTAGGGCTAAATAATAGTTATTTCAAATGCCTAAATAGGTTAATAAAAACGATTTTTTAGGTTGATAAGCAGTATCTTTTTGAACCATGATTGAATCATATTGATTGGCTATGGATACCAAGTAGTCCATGATTTGATTGGTGTCCGATAAGATGAATTTATCTAACGCTAAAATAGTATCGATGTCTTCTAAATAACCAAATCTATGGATATTGGTATGGTGAATTTGATCCCTTTCAAGCATTTTTTGTACTAGAATAATTTTCATACAATCTAGCAAAAGGTGAGTGCCTATTAAATAATCCTTCCGCATAAACTTTTTAGTTGCTAAAAAGAGTTTGAACCAGAAATCATCGTTAGCTGATTTTTGAGGCATATCATTAGAGAATGATTTTTTTGATGCTTTATTGAATTGAAACTCTAAATCTATCAACTCTATCTGTTGATTAATCAAAATAACAATTCTATATAAAACTTTAAATCCATCTATTATAACCTCTTTTGCGATGGATTGCCCTATATC
>CAYLSF010000904.1:0-3637 GCA_964385675.1 uncultured Saprospiraceae bacterium | reverse complement strand
TTTTAAGATTTATTTTTGACTAACTATATAAAATGATTCGACCAACAATTTTTACATTGTTATTAATTGTTATTGTATCAATTAGTCTAACGACTTGTAAAGAAAGTACAACACAAGAAACCGTCGTTAATAATGAAACAGCAAAACGAGTTGCTGATTTATTAGCTACGATGACTATCGCCGATAAAGTCGGTGAGATGACACAGTTGTCAATTGACATGATATCGGCAGGTTCGTTATATCATTTAGAAGAACCACACCGATTGGATACGGCTAAATTGCATAAGGCATTAGTAGAGTTTAAAGTAGGCTCTATCTTTAATGCAGGGGGGCATGCGTATAGTGTAAAACATTGGCATGAAATCATTAATACCATTCAGGATTATGCGACCAAAAGGAAAAAATCAGGTATTCCAGTTCTATATGGTATTGATGCGATTCATGGTGGAACATTTACATTAAATTCTACTTTATTTCCACAACAGAGTGGTTTAGCTATGACATGGAATCCAAATCTTGCGGAGGAGTTAGCTGGAATATCAGCTTATGAAACAAGAGCTTCGGGTATTCCGTGGAGTTTTTCTCCGGTGTTGGATTTGAGTCGAGATCCTAGATGGCCAAGATTTTGGGAAGGCTTTGGCGAAGATGTTTTGTTAGCTTCTAGGATGGGGACAGCGATGATTGAGGGATATCAAGGAGAAAGTGTAAGCTCAAAATATAATGTAGCAGCTTGCATGAAGCATTTCTTAGGATATTCTGTTCCTCAGTCGGGTAAAGATAGGGCTCCAGCTTATATTCCCGAGCGGCAAATGCGGGAGGTTTTTCTTCCAACATTTAAAGCCGCCATTGAAGCCGGAGCAAAAACGATAATGATAAATTCAGGGGAAGTCAATGGAATTCCTGTACATGCAAATAAGAAGATTTTAATTGACTTACTTCGAAGTGAATTGGGATTTAAAGGAATAGCTATAACAGACTGGGAAGATATTAAATATCTTTATACAAGACATAGGGTGGCAAAAGATTATAAAGAAGCTATTAAAATAGCTATCAATGCAGGGATAGATATGGGAATGGTGCCGATGGATTTAGAATATTCGGTTTTGTTGCGAGAGTTGATTGAAGAAGGAGAAATACCAATGACTAGAATTGATGAAGCGGTTACGCGCATTTTGACTTTAAAATTTGAATTAGGGATAATGGAGAAGCCTTATCCTGATAAAGAAGGGTACGAAAAATTTGCTTCTAAAGAGTTTCGAGATAAAAGTTATGAGGCTGCAAAGCAAAGTTTGGTTTTGTTAAAGAATAAAAACGATGTGTTGCCTTTACAAACGAATAAGAAAATTTTAGTAACAGGCCCAACGGCTAACTCTATGATTTACTTAAATGGAGGATGGAGTTATACTTGGCGAGGTACAGATGAAAAATATTTTCCGAAAGATGCGAGAACTGTTTTGGAGGCTATTGATGAAAAAGGAAAATTTGTTACGTATGTTAAAGGAGCAGCAATTGATGAGATAAAAGATATTGAAGATGCTGTAAAGACAGCACAGGGGTGTGATGTGATAATTGCGTGTTTAGGAGAGATACCCTATACACAATCTATTGGAGGTATGGATGATTTGACATTATCGTTAGCTCAAATAGAATTGGTTAAAGCGTTGGCAAAGACTGGAAAGCCTTTAGTGTTGATATTGACACAAGGACGACCAAGAATTATTAATGCTATCGAACCTTTTGCTGATGCTATATTATTAGCACCATACCCTGGTAATGAAGGTGGACGTGCTGTAGCCGCTACTATTTTTGGGGAAAATAATCCAAGTGGAAAACTGGCATACACGTATCCTAAGTATGTGAATTCAATTTATACTTACGATCATAAAGGAACGGTACAAACAGCTAGTAGTTATTCCAACTCAGGGTTTCAACCACAATTTGAATTTGGACATGGACTAAGTTATACTTCCTTTGAATATAGCGATTTAAAATTATCTAAATCCTCTATTTCTAAAGAAGAAACGTTAAGCGTATCAGTTGATGTAAAAAATACAGGAGAATGTGCTGGACAAGAAGTTGTCCAATTATTTATTACGGATAAGGTAGCAAGTATTACTCCTCCTGTAAAGAGATTGAGAGGGTTTGAAAAAATTAAATTAGAACCTGGTGCGTCAAAACAAGTTAATTTTGATATCCAGCCATCTGACTTGTCCTTCATTGGTATGGATTTACAATCAACTGTAGAATCGGGTACTTTTAGGGTTAATATAGACCAATTAAATGCAGATTTTGAATTACAATAAACGATTGATAAATAAATATACGCAGTGTAAATTACTATTTGAAAAAAATCATTCTGTATAGAAACTAGAATCTCTGAATAATTTAAAACTTAACTTAAACTACTTAAATCAGAAGGATTCTTATTTAGAAAGGATGATAAAAAAAACACTTTATGAAATTACAAGCATTAAAGAAAATTTTCTTTGGATTCACATTATTCAGTTTAGCTTTTATTGTAGGATGTGGTGATGATAATGAAGGAGGAGGAGAAGGTACTGTACCTGTAATTTTTATTGATAACGCTTCTCGTTTAGAAGGAGATGACGCTACAAGTACGCTTTCTTTTACGATTAGAATTTCCGCATCAACAACACAAGATGTAACGGTAAGTTATGAAACAGTAGATGTAGATGCTACGGCAGGTGAGGATTATACGGCTGCATCTGGTATTGCTACAATTACAGCGGGTGCTACTTCTACTTCAGTAGAGGTAACAATCAATGGAGACACAGAATATGAGGAAGATGAGCAGTTTCGCTTAGAGATTTCCAACCCTCAAAATGCAACAATCTCTGGAAGTGCCGCTTTAGGAACTATCCGCAACGATGATGCTTTTGCACCCACAGATGATAGTGGTTATTCTACGCCAGACTCTTATCCTGGACTTACTTTAGTATGGCAAGATGAGTTTGACGGAACAAGTCTCAACACTAATGATTGGAACTTTGAAGTCGGTACGGGTCAAGATGGCTGGGGTAACTGGGAGTTGCAAAGCTACACAAATGGTAACAACCTAACGGTAAGTAACGGTAAACTAGTTATTGAGGCAAGAGAGAATAATGGAAGTTATACTTCTTCTAGAATTACGACTCAAGGCAATCAATCTTTTCAGTACGGTAGAGTAGATATCAGAGCGAAGCTACCTTATGGACAAGGCATTTGGCCTGCATTATGGATGTTAGGGGATAACTTTAGTACAGATGGTTGGCCTACATGTGGTGAAATCGATATCATGGAATTAGTAGGACATGAGGCTAATAAAGTACATGCAACTTGTCACTGGAATAATAATGGTCAACATGCTTCTTATGGAGAACCATATACACTAGGTTCTGGTGATTTCAAAGACGAATTTCATGTATTTACATTGATTTGGGATCAAAACACAATCAAATGTTATGTAGATGATACTCAATACTATGTGATTGATATTTCATCTCCTGGATTATCTGCGTTTAGAAATAATCCTTTCTTCTTTATTTTTAATGTGGCAGTAGGTGGAAACTGGCCAGGTTCTCCTGACGGAACAACTACTTTCCCACAGCGTATGATTGTGGATTATGTTAGAGTGTTT
>CAYLSF010000903.1:0-3638 GCA_964385675.1 uncultured Saprospiraceae bacterium | reverse complement strand
CGTGCGTTAGCTTAATAAATTTATTCGAATAATCACTAATATTGAGATATATCTTTGATACTACTCCTTTAATTTTTTTCAAGATATCAGTAACCATTTTGCTTAAAGCAGAACATTATAAATGTAACACTTTAACAAATGTAAATAAAGAATGATGATTTAATAATGACAGGAGAATAAAATATTTTTAAAAAATATACCCATTGATTGAATGAAATAGATGAGGGAGTGGTCATTTGCTGCTCTTTCAATTTTTTCTCAGATTATTAGTAACCTTTTTACTAGAAGGAGAACATTATAAATGTAAAAATTGATAGATATAAGTCATTGAGTGATGATAGGAGAATAAAACACCCACGACAAATAAATTATTTTAAAGAAATACACTCATTTGATCAATTAAAATATACAATAGGGAGTGGTAAGGAAACTTACTGCTCCTTTAGTTTTTTGAAACGATCGGTAACCTTTTGTAATACTAGAGTACTTTATAGTTGTAAATATGCTTAATCCTGTTAAGGGTACAATTTTTTAACCATAAATTTAAATGATGGAGGCTATCACAAATTTGCATCGCTATGCCTTGTATAGATGAACTTAGGCTAATTGAGTATTTTTTTACCAATTAAAAAACCTGCTAGGCGGCCACCTAACAGGTCAAATAAATAACAATGTTGACACATTGCTTTTAAGTAGAACGAAATTAATAACTTAAAAGTGATTAAAAAAATGAAAAAGTTTAATTTAGGAGAAATTGCTATTGTAAGAGTAGGTATATTATCATTATTCCTTCTAGTCGGAATAAATTCCGCTTTTGCTCAGAATCCAATACCTACCTTACCCGCAACAAAATCAGGAGAACCATTGGTTCATTTTTCTTTGGCAATGTGTCCCTATAATCCATTTAATATTGTAGTACAAAATGATGCAGGTAAGAGTTTATGGGGGGTAAGTGTGGAAATTGTTGCACATGTTAATAACTCAACAGTAAGACTTAGTTCTCCTAGTGGTACGTTTTCACTATCAACAGGGCAATCTGTAGGAGTAAATTTTAATTTTCCTTCTAATTTTAATTTTAACTCAGGAATGCTAGAAGTAACTATACGTTATAGAGATCCAATTTCTGGAGTACAAACATCTACTAGATACGGAATTGCTTTTGTTAGTAATTGTTAAGCTTAGTATTTTGAATTTGAAGTAAATTAGAGCTTTGTATAAATATTCATACAAAGCTCTAATGTTTTAGAGTAAAGTATTATTCTAACTCTTTATCATAACTATGCCTAATATGAGGATAATATGGTGTTGTATCTTATTTTTTACTATTTCAATGAATAGCTTAGCTCAAGATGCTAAAGGATTGCAAGATTCTGTTTATTATTATTTTTATTCAAGTCCGTCGAAAACACAATATTTTGTCGATCAAGTGTTACCGATGTATGAACAAGAGGAAAACTGGGAACAGTATCTATTTTGTTTTTATATTTTGGCAGAGAGTTATTATCATCAAGGGGATTATACAAAATCTACTCAATATTTAAATGAAACTTTTGAAAAGGGACAATCTATTGATTTACCTGAAATCAATTTTGTGTATTCGTATGCTTGGAACTTAAAAGGATTATTGGCAAATTTAGAGGGTAATTATTATCGAGCGGCAATAGCTTATAAAAAAGCGTTGGATATTGATAATAAACGATCTGGTGTACCCAATGATGCCAAAGCAATTAAATACCAAAATTTAGCCAGTGCGTATGATGAATTTGGAGACTATGATCAAGCAAGTATATATTACGAACAAGCTTTATTACTTGTGGCTCCATCTAATTTACAAGGCTTAGCAGAGATCTATAATGGTTTAGGATATGTAAATACCAATTTAAAAAAATATGAATTAGCAGAAATCAATTACAACAAAGCATTCTCTATTTATAAGCAGCATAATATTAATGTAAATGCCCTATTACTCAATATGGGGGAGTTTTATAAAATACAACAAGAATATAATAAAGCTTTAGACTATTTAAGTCAACGATTACAACTCCCTAAATTAACACGGCGAAATTTAGCAGGTACTTATGATGTTATTGGAACAATCTTTTATGAACAAAAAAAAATTAATCTTGCCTTGGATACGATTCAAGTTGCCTTAAAAATTAGAAAAGAAATTTTACCCGAAAAACACCATATTATTGCACGAACTCATTTGCTTTTAGGACGTATTTATGAAGCTCAAAAAGAATATAATGCAGCCCTAAAATCCTACCAAAAGGCAATTCAAGCAGTTGTCTTTGATTTTAATAATAATGATCCTACCACTAATCCATCTCTAGATCACGTACTGCACCAAGTAAAATTATTGGAAGCACTATCTGCAAAAGCTAGTGTACAAAACGTATTAAAACAATATAAAGAAGCTCTAAACACCTATCAAGTCTGTAGCGAATTGATAGATAAAATGCGTACCTCTTTTCAAAGCGATGCGTCTAAGCTTTTTTTAATGGAAGAAGGGATTCGGATTTATGAAAAAGCGATTCAAACGGCATTGAAGGTTGGAGATAATGAAATGGCGTTTCAGTTTTCAGAAAAGAGTAAAGCCGTATTATTATTAGAAGCATTTAGAGGAATAGAAGCAAGGTTTGGTTTGCCTCAAGAAATCGTTCAACAAGAACAAGATTTTAAATCGGATATTACCTTTTATGAGCGTAAGATTTGGGAGGAAAAGCAGAAAGATAAATCAGAGGCTGAAAAGATTAAAAATTGGGAAAGTATTATTTTTGATTTGAAGGAGGCATATACGAAACTTAAGCAACAAATTAAGGAAGATTATCAGGACTATTTTCAACTGCAATATAATACAGCAGTTGCAAGTGTAAAAGACATTCAACGTCAGCTATTGGATAATGAAACGTCAATGCTTTCTTATTTCTTTGGGGACTCCACCATATATATATTCCATATTTCGAAAAGGAACATAGAGGTTAAAACCATTCAATACCCCAATAACTTACAGCAAGATATTAATAACCTTCGCCGATTTTTACAACGGGATCCAACTTTGAAAGATGCTCATTTGGTTTATTATCAGACAGCATTTCAATTATATGAGACATTTGTTTTGCCCGCTATTGAGTCATCCTCTGCGGCTACTAGTCGTCTAGTAATTATACCCGATGATGTACTTAATTATATCCCTTTTGAAGCATTATTAACAACTCAGTCCAATCTTAAAAATGCTAGATACGAATTTAAAAAAATGCCTTATTTGATTAAAGACTATCAAATTAGCTACGGTTATTCTGCGACTTTATTATTAGAAGGCTTACAGAAAAAGAAACAGCAAAATATCAAAGATTTTGGCGGATTTGCACCTAGTTTTTCGGGGGCTATAGCTTCAAAAAGAGATTGTGCAGATGAAATATTAGGTGATTTGGTATATGGTAGAGAGAACTTGGAAATGATTAATACGATTATGCAAGGGAATCTTCATTTTAATCAAGAAGCAACGCTTCAAAACTTTAAGGAAATAGCGAACCAATACAATGTATTACACTTGTGTACACATGCTTGTGCAGCAGGAGAATTTCAAGATACTCGAATCTATTTTTCTGATGAGGCTTTATTAGGATTTGAGTTGT
>CAYLSF010000902.1:0-3640 GCA_964385675.1 uncultured Saprospiraceae bacterium | reverse complement strand
CATTAACGCCAGCACGTGCGGGTATTTAATGATTTTTTCTGAATAATCATTATTAAAAAATGGACTTCAGAAAATATTAATTTTGTACAATTATCTTTCTATGAATTACCCCCTCATTCATCACCAATCGCACGATATAAATCCCACTCAATAAATCCAACTGCTGGTTTAAAATATATTCTCCTTCTATTTGGAAATCATTAAATAAATGCTTTACAACTTTTCCCTCTACATTCAATATATCAATTTCTAAGTAGGATGATTGAGTCATCTTATAAGAAATATTTAAATCTCCATCAGATGGATTCGGATAAACAACAATATCTTCTATTGTTTCAAACTGTTGCAAGGTATTGACGAGGCCATGAATCACCGTAAAAGCCTGTGTACCTTCCACGATTTCAATCATTTTATTAACACCTACATTAGTGTAAACTTGATTAGGATAAAGGTTTCCTAGCCACTTGACAACCAAGGAATCTACTTGTGAAGCATCGCCTAGTCCAAAATGAGCAATAGAAGAGTGTTGTGAATTATGCCCTTGCCCACCGCTTCCAATTTCATGCAACCAAGATTGTCCATTTACATGGATTTCGATATGCGAACCATACGCATCCCGATTATTCAGTGTGCCTACCAATTTTACTTTTAGCCAATTTTTTCCATTGTTTAAGTTATTTTCAAATAAAACTGGATTCGCTGGAATACCTAAATTTTGATTCGGTACACAAGTAAACAATATATCTATATCGCCATCATTATCCATATCACCATACGAAAAACCACGAGACAAACCATAGTTAACCAATCCCTCTTGAAGCGTTACATCGGTAAATGTACCGTCTCCATTATTTTTAAATAACTTATCTGGCATACTATCCAAAGAAGGGAAAAAAGTAGGCGACCCTACTCTACCGTTAGCAACAACCAAATCCAAATAAGTATCATGGTCAAAATCCATAAAACCAGCCCCCCAGCCAATTGATAAATACGGTGCAATATTATCCACAAATTCATCTTCCACACCAGCAAAAGCTGTTGTGTCCGTAAATGTTCCATTTCCATTATTATGCAATAAAACATTCCGTCCAATATTGGTTTTATAGTAATCCAAATCACCGTCTTGATCATAATCTCCTATACCAATTCCCATTCCATACAATTGAGAATCAAAACCCGAACTCGCACTTACATCCGTAAAAGTCAAGTTGGGATATTGATTTTGATACAAGACATCAGGTATTCCCCATTCTCCAAAGTCATTGGCTACTAAAATATCCACATCAGCATCATTATCATAATCACTAAAAACAGAAGCCAAGCCACAGCCAAAATCTTTTACATTATAGACATCAGCTACTTCCGTAAAAGTCATATCCCCATTATTGATATAAAAACGATTCGGTGCACCCACATGATTAAACCCTACTAAATTTCCACTTCCATCAAATACATTTTTCAATGTATCAATCCAATTCACCAGATAAATATCCAAATAACCATCTAGGTTAAAATCTCCCATAGAAGCCGTAAATCCTTGTTTATCTTCATCTATCCCATCGCTTGTTGTATTGATTCCTGCTTGAAGCGTAATATCGGTAAATGTACCATCCCCATTATTTTTCCATAAAATCGGCGGGGTATCGGAGCGTGTCGTTACAAAAATATCCTTATAACCATCATTGTCTAAATCCCCTGTACAAACACCAATGGTTTGTACGCCATTTGCATGAGATATTCCTGCCGTAGCAGATACATCTGTAAATGTACCGTCTCCATTGTTTCTAAAAAGTTTATCAAAGGGAAAACCACCTGTCAAATAGACATCTAGGTAATTATCATTGTTGTAATCAAAAAAGGAAGAACCCGACCCCATAAAACCCAAGCCATTATAGGTATGAATCAACCCGGCTTGTACTGTGACTTCTGAGAAAGTTGGTTGAGCAGATAGGCAATGAATAGATAGCGTTATAAACATTAGTATTGCGTAAAGGTGTATTGACTTCATATATCTTGTTTTATACAATTTTGCAATACTAACAAAAAAGAGCAACAATTGATTGTTGCTCTTTTATTTTAACTATATGCAGTAATTTATATTAGTTCGATTTCATTCTTATATCTTGACAACTTTTATCGTTTTAATATAAGTTCCTATGGTCACTCGCAATAGATAAATCCCACTATGACTAGGGAATAAGTCACCGACTTGTATTTGATTTAATCCACTTTGACCATTAAAGGCTTTCGTATTGAGTGGCATACCATTAATATCATATATAGAAACTTGTACTTTTCCAGTTTTCACTAAATTCAATTCTAACATCGTATTATCTACCACCAAATTGGTAGAAAGCTTCATAGTTGTTGCTTGATACTGATCGGCCTTAATAACTCTCACATCACTATACTCGGCTTGACCATCTGTATCTACAATTTTTAAGCGATAATAAACATACTCCCCATGTTGTCCAAAATCTCTATCAATCAAAGTATAGTTTCGCTCTCCATTTGCTTCAGGCTCAGGAGAATATACCGTTTCAAAACTTTCCCACTCAGAATAAGTTGTTTTACGTTGTACTTCAAATTTATCGTGATCTTCTTCCATTGCCGTTGTCCAATTGAGGTGTGCATCTCCTTCTATCGCTTTTACTGTGAATTTTGTAAGTTCTACGGGGAGTAGAGTGGTATTGAAGTACCAAGAAAAACCTGAATTAAAAAAGATATTATTTCCTGTAATAACTACATGAGAACCTGATAAAATCGATCCTGTACTTGATGACACAGCAAAACCCGTTTGAGCATTATCAAAATCAATAACAATATCCGCAGAAGTTGTCAGACCCGCATAGTTTAGATTAATGGTATAATCATCAGAGGTGCCTGCTGTTTCATCTATACCTGCCATCGCAAATTTAAGACCCGCTACATCATCATGCTGTAGTGTTCGTTGTATTTCTCCGCCAAATGTTCCTTGTTGCATTATGGCTTCTGTATTAGCAACACCTAGAGCCGTACCAACATCCCTGTCAGCATTGGCAGAAAAATTATCTCCCATGGGTAAATCCGCTAAATCTCTACTATAGGTTGTTGCATCAATGGTGGTAGCAATTGTAAAAGGATTATTATTAGACGTTCTAAACCAATTTAAATTGCCATCATCTCCTCTTACATCATCAGCCGATCCAATAATACCATCTGATCCAGCATTAAAATCAAATGTATTATCCACTCCATCTGAACTATTCGTATAATTTCGTTCAGTACTACCTACACCAGTTTGAGATCCCAAGTTTGGATGTGCCAATCCTAGAGAATGTCCTAATTCGTGTAATAAAGTAGATTCAAAGTCGAATTGACTTCCAGTAGGATTACTTCCAGGAGAGGAAAAATTACCTGAAGTTTCGGTTAAAGCATTCCATATTATAATCACATTTTGTACAGGAATTACCATATCAGCAGAGTTTACACTTGTGGGATCAATACCCACATCAATATTTATAACGCCTCCTGTACCTGTATAACCAATAGGATGACATACACGATCTTGGCTACTTTCATTTGCAAAAACAAAGGCAAATGACTGAATTAAATTTATAGGTAAACTAATCATTAAAACTACTATAAATAGTATAAGTCT
>CAYLSF010000901.1:0-3641 GCA_964385675.1 uncultured Saprospiraceae bacterium | reverse complement strand
ATACTTTTAATATACAAATTAATCTCATTATAACTATTTCTTGTAATCAGCAATTTTTACTGACTTTTCACCCTAGAAAGTTTTAAAAAACAACTTAGGGTGAGCCATTATTGTACTTTGATACCAAGTCATCTTTACTCCACCTTCTTTCAGTAAAGCTCTACAATAGGTGGAACAATTATGTGTTCCTTGTGTTGCCAATCTACCAAATTTGAAATATATGGGAGGATTAGCACCAAAACCTTTATGTGCATCGCTTATTGCTTGTATTTGAGACTCTGATACTTTCATTGTTCTAACTTCAACTTTTAAACCTTTAGCTGGACTGGTTATAACTCTTCCTGGACCAACGCCCATCCTTGTTCCACGATGTCCAAAATGAAGGAGTTCATCAGAAACTTTTAGTGCTAAATGCTCACCATTTTTAAACATTACTACTGCAATTTCCTTTGTTTTAATAGCTGCTTGTCCCATTCTTCTTGCATAAGTAAGGTTTTTTGCATAGCCACCACCGCCACCAACAGCAAGTAAACTATAATTCATCATTTCAGTAGAAATTAGAATCACATCTTCTGTAAAAGGAGTTAATCCCCCTAATTTTGCATTTGTATTAAAAGGAGCATCTTTAGTTTTTCCTCCAACTAAATTTAGAACAGTTTGCGTGTAGTTATTTCCACTAGGTGTTACAGTAGGTACGCTATATCTGTAATTACCATCAGATAAAGAATTATATTGTGGATCTAATAAGTCAATGTCATCATTATCCTCATCTCCACTCAATCCTCCGTCAGGATCTGTCTGATTAATTGGCGAATTCCCCATAGCCAAATAAGGCGAATGATACTGACTGTAAGGGTCAGTCGTCATCCATCTACCCACACGTCCATCATACATCCTCAGCTCAAATGCCTCCCAACCTGTTTCAGGGTCTTTTTCTTGTCCTTGATACGCATAGCGATATTTATACTGCTGATTTCGATTCGGCATTTGCCAGCCAAATGGAAAATAATCGGCATAACTGAGTACTTCTGCTACACCTTCTACCTTTCGTATAACCACTCGGACATTACCAAGATGATCTGAAAGTTCATAATGATAATCTAAGGCATTAATATATTCGCCAGTATAGGCTACTCCGATTCGCCCTGCTCCGCTGATAGTGATTTCCTTTTGTATGACCTCTCCCTCTACTTTTTCATAGATAGAGCCGCCGATATAGAAAGTTGTCTTTGAGAGTGTACCTTCAGTATAAGTTTCCTTTTTAACTCGGATGCCGCTCGCATTATAGTAATATCTAGCTTTATAGGTAGATGTACCGAGTATTTTTACTGCAGTTACTTTACCATAGCTATTATAGATCATTTCATTGCCTTCGCTAATATCGCTAATTAATTGACCAATTTCATCATATTGATAATTATTAGCGTTGGTTTGATTTTTTAAATCACCAATGCCTCCGGTATTCACGCCACCATCTTGTATGCGCATTAGTTGATTACCAATACTGGAATAATGATAGGTCAATTGGTCAATTTGTGATGCTCCGTTGATGGTACGGTTGAGGGTTTGGATATTTCCATTTTTATCATACGTCAAGTTCGAGACTTTATAATCATTGCCCAATAGGGGTTTAAAATAATATAATCCTCCACCTGTATTAACGGTGGTCATATTTCCCATTTGAGCGGTTTCTAGCTCATTGCGGTGATTATAGCTATATTCGTAACCAAAATGTCCAACCGTATTGCTATTGCCATAACGGCTTTTCCAACGCCATGCCGTGATATTGCCCGTATATGACCCTACCCAACTCGTGCTACCACCATAGGTTGCATAATTTTGGTCAGCTGGCAAATAATCATTTTGATAATACTCCAAACTCATGGAAAAGATATTATTCATTCCATTATTTGTACCTAACTGATTCATATCATCGCCATTGATGCTTTTTAGCCTCCCGATAGCTATCGGGACTGTATGGTATAGCGATATTGTAGGTTTTGTAAGCCTTCGGCTATTTCATATTCCTTCACCGAACCATCTTGATAGTAGGTATAGTGTGCCTGTGTCTTTTTATTGCCAAAAGCATCTTCGGTCTGTACGGTGGTTAAGTTCCCCTCAAAATCGTAGGTATAAAAGTGGGTAAATTTATCCACTTCGTGTGCATTTTTTTGATATTCTACCTTAGTCACATTACCAATGAGGTCGTAGGTATAGTCCGTATATTTGGGTTTATTACTTAAGCCATTAATGGTTGTGGCTTCCCAAGTGAGTTCGCCTTCTGCATTGTAACTAAACCAAGTCGTACTTTCGCTATTCCATGTTTTAGAAACTTTACCAATCGTAAAGGTTTGGTCTTTAGGACTATCTGAGGCGGGTTCGTCATACGCTGTAAAAGTACGGTCATACGTCCCTAACAAGATAAAATTAGCGTTCAAGTCTGTTCCTGCTGCCCACGGATCAAAGGCACTCCCTGTAAATGCCCCCGTCTCTATCGGTCTGCCCACTCGGTCGTAGTTGGTATAAGAAAAGCTATTGGTTAAGGCCTGTTTAGCATTTTGAACATAGCGTAATTTACCATCTATACTATACGCATAACGGGTTCTACCTTGGTCAACGGTCTGCGACCACAGGGTTTGCCCTGCGGAGTTATAGCGAAAAACAGACATTTCGATATGACTCGGCGATACGGTGGTATAGGATTGACTATGAAAATTAAGCGGTAGCGGTTGTACGCCATTCGGCGGTACAGAGGCTAAAAGTTGCTTTTTGTCATTGTAGATATTTATCGTAAAGTCATAGTAGTTGAGTTGATAGTTTAATTGAATACATCTTGAATCCTCATCTACGATTAAGGGATAAAATTTAGAAATAGGATTATCTAAATACTACCCCCTAAATTCATATTATTTATCCTGTAACACTTGTAAAGCATTAATATAAGCCTGAAAATCTTCATCCAATAAGCTATTAAATATAACAAGGAAAGAACGAGCATTAGTAGAAACGACATAAACGGTTTTATAGGTTGTTCCCGAAATACCCTCTAGCTTGATTTTGATTTTAACATACCTAAACTTTTTACCATTGATGAATTTCTGCTCTGTAATTTTCCGATTTGTTACGATTTCTCCATCCACAGGATCCATATAAGCAAAAGCGTTGACTATCATTTGTGCTGTACCTTGATTTAGATCAACATATTCCATCTTACGATTAATAAGAATCGTATTACTAGAATTTAGGGTATCCACCAAATTCGTAGTTTCGGGAAATAACAATTCATTCCTTTCAAAATGTGCAATCGCTCGCTCTTGATGATGCTCTTCATAACCAGAGTTTAACATTAATTCCCGATAATCAGAAAGCGTTAAAGGGATATATGACTTAGGTAGCTTTAGCACTACCTTAGCTTCTGAAATCTTGAAATCTTGTGTATCTTCAATTGGTATAATTTCTATGGTTTCTTTGTTGGAAGTACTAGAAGAAGAACACCCAAAAATTATAACTAAGATTAATAAATATATTATAATTCTCATTGTTTAAATTTTTTGAGATAGATAAAGCTTTATTTGAAGTATTAAATAGGGTGGGTTAAACCTCTTTAACCCACCACATATTTAAAAATATCAAACATAAGT
>CAYLSF010000900.1:0-3643 GCA_964385675.1 uncultured Saprospiraceae bacterium | reverse complement strand
AAAGAAGAGCTTCTTTATTTAATACCGCTCGGGTTGATCACCTTTATCAAGATCCGCATATTGATAATCGTAACTTTATATTACACTATGGGGATTTAAGTGATTCTACTAATTTAATCCGTATTATTCAAGAAATACAGCCCGATGAGATTTATAACTTGGGAGCGATGAGTCATGTGAAAGTTAGTTTTGACGCTCCAGAGTATGCTGCTGATGTAGATGGAGTGGGTACACTTAGAATATTAGAAGCAATTCGCATTTTAGGGTTGACTAATAAAACTAGATTTTATCAGGCTTCTACTTCTGAGTTATATGGGTTGGTACAAGAAGTTCCTCAAAGAGAAACGACGCCATTTTATCCTCGCTCGCCTTATGCGGTAGCAAAACTATATGCTTATTGGATAGTTGTTAATTATAGAGAGGCTTATGGAATGCATGCAAGTAACGGTATTTTATTTAATCACGAATCACCTCTACGTGGAGAAACATTTGTGACTCGAAAAATAACACGTGCTACAGCTAAAATGAGCTTAGGGCTTCAAGATAAACTATATCTTGGTAATATGGATGCTAAGCGAGACTGGGGACATGCTAAAGATTATGTAGAAGCTCAATGGATGATTCTGCAACAGGAAGAACCAGATGACTTTGTTATTGCAACAGGAGTCACTACATCAGTTAGAGATTTCGTGAGAATGTCTTTTAGAGAGTTAGGTGTTGAATTGGAATTTAAAGGAGAGGGCGTAAATGAAATTGGAGTAGTTGTTTCTAGTTCTAACGAACATTTACCTATTGGTAAAGAAGTCGTCGCTGTGGATCCACAATATTTTAGACCAACTGAGGTAGAATTACTTATAGGCGATCCTACAAAAGCAAAAACTAAATTAGGGTGGGAGCCGAAATATGATTTACAAATGCTATGTAGCGAAATGGTACAAAAAGATATTGAACTATTCAAGAGAGATCAATTGTTGAAAGATGCTGGTTTTGAAATTAAAAATGAGTTTGAGTAATGAATGTAACTGATAAAATATATGTGGCAGGGCATAGAGGAATGGTAGGTTCTGCTATTATACGTAAACTGCGTAAAGAAGGCTATGAAAATATTATTACCCGTACTTCTAAAGCGTTAGATTTGCGGAATCAATCGGCAGTAGCTGAGTTTTTTGAAACTGAAAAACCAGATCATGTTTTCTTGGCAGCAGCAAAAGTAGGCGGTATTTTAGCTAATAATATCTATCGAGGGCAATTCATCTATGAGAATTTGATGATTCAAAATAATGTGATTCATCATGCTCATTTAAATGGGGTAGAAAAATTAATGTTTTTAGGCTCTTCTTGTATTTATCCTAAATTAGCTCCTCAGCCTCTGAAAGAAGATTACTTATTAACTGGATTATTAGAACCGACAAATGAACCTTATGCTATTGCTAAAATAGCAGGTATCAAAATGTGTGATGCGTATAGAAGTCAGTATGGTTGTAATTTTATTTCTGTGATGCCGACTAACTTGTATGGTCCAAATGATAATTATGACCTAGAAAAATCTCATGTTCTACCTGCTTTAATTCGTAAATTTCATGAAGCAAAACGAGATAATAAACCAAAGGTTGTGATGTGGGGAACAGGGTCTCCTAAAAGAGAATTTTTGCATGTAGATGATTTAGCAGATGCTTGTTTTTACTTGATGCAAACCTACAATCAAGAAGGTCTAGTAAACATAGGAACAGGGGAAGATATTGCGATTATTGATCTAGCCAGATTGATTAAAAAAACAGTAGGGTATCAAGGAGAAATAACAAATGACTTAACAAAACCTGATGGTACACCACGAAAATTAATGGATGTCAGTAAGTTGAATAATGCAGGTTGGAAAGCTCAGATTTCTTTAGAAGAAGGGATACAATCTGTTTACGAAAATTTAAAAAATGAAGACTGGTACTAATAAAAATACCTATGTGGCTATCATGGCAGGCGGGATTGGTAGTCGTTTTTGGCCTAGTAGTAGAGAAAGTCGTCCTAAGCAGTTTCTAGATATTTTAGGGGTTGGTAAATCTTTAATTCAATTAACTTTTGAAAGATTTGCAAAGCAATATCCCACAGAGAATATATTAATTGTTACTAATGAGCAATACAGAGATTTGGTAAAAGAGCATCTCCCAGAGTTAGAAGATTGGCAAATATTAGGTGAGCCTTCTCGCAATAATACGGCACCTTGTGTGGCTTACACGGCTTATAAAATTCAATCTGTTAATCCAGACGCTACTTTTATTATTGCTCCTTCTGACCACATCGTTTTAAAAGAAGATAAATTTTTAGGATACATTGGTCAAGCAGTTGATTATGCTTCTAATAACGATGCCTTAGTTACATTAGGTATAGAGCCTTCAAGACCTGATACAGGGTATGGCTACATCAATTATCAAAAAGAAGATGTTAGTGATATAAAAAAGGTAAAGCAATTTAGAGAGAAACCTGACTTAGAAACTGCAAAGCAATATTTAGCGAGTGGGGATTATGTTTGGAATGCGGGTATTTTTATTTGGAAGGTTAGTTCTATCCTGAAAGCCTTTGAAAAGTACGCTTCAGGTATTTATACCATTTTTGAAGCAGGCAAGGAGAATTTTGGTACAGCGAATGAAGATGATTTTATAAAAGAAAAATATCCAACTACACCAAAAATTTCTATTGACTATGCCATAATGGAAAAGGCAGAGAATGTATATACCTTACCTGCTGAATTTGGATGGTCTGATTTGGGAACTTGGGCTTCTTTACATGCAGAATATACAAAGGATGACGCTCAAAATGCAGTAAATAGTAGTCATCCTATTTTAGAAGATGTAAGTAATAGCTTGATAAAAACGCCAGAAGGAAAGCTGGTGGTGATTGCGGATTTATCTGATTATATCATTGTAGATGAGGCAGATGTATTATTGATTTATCCAAAATCTAAAGAGCAGCAGATTAAACAATTGACTGAAAAAGTGACTTCATTGTATGGAAAGCAGTTTAAGTAAGGAGTGAACTCATGAATAATGATTTTCATTGTCAAAGAAATTTTGTATCTTAATAGAGTAAAACTATTGAGATAATGATAAAGAAAAATTTTACAAGTTGGACAAAAACTGAGTTATATAAATTACTAGGACTTTCTCCTACCAAAAATTGTAAGACGCTTAAGGAATGGATCGACTCGAAAGAAAATCAAGTGTTAGATAATTTTGAGTATCAATATTTAAAGCGTTTACTTCATAATACAGAAGACTATATAGATAATTGGAATGAAGCTGAATTAAGAGATCAATTTATTTCCAATATCACAACTTTAGTCAATTTTAATTCTAGTGAACATTTGGTAGCTGTATTTGCCGAGCGTACATTATCAGCAGTAGTAAATGATATAGAATTGAGTGGGAAAATAGATTGGATGGTGGCATCTGGACTTGATATTCCTGAGAATCCTTATTTTTTTATACATGAATATAAGCAGGAAGACGGAAGTAAAACAGTTTCGGGGCGTGCACAACTTATAGCGGCAATGCGAACTGCACAAGTGTTAAATAATGATGATATTCAATCACCTATTTATGGTTGTTATGTATTAGGTCGATTTTGGTTTTTTACGACCTTAATAAATAAT
>CAYLSF010000899.1:0-3644 GCA_964385675.1 uncultured Saprospiraceae bacterium | reverse complement strand
ATTTCCAAATAGTTCCCATGCTAGCATGGACTTACAAATATGTACCCCTCTGTCATTGATAACTTGTGTGGTTATCACATCATAACCGGCGGCAGCTAAAATTTGTGCAGATGCCCAACCTAATAGATTGTTTCTAATATGACCTAAGTGAAGCGGTTTATTGGTATTAGGGGATGAAAACTCTACTAATACTTTCTTACCATTTGCAGGCAAATGACCATATTTTTCAGAAGCTAAAACTTCACTCAAGAAGTTATTCCAATAGGCATTAGAAATGGTTATATTTAAAAAGCCTTTTACTACACTAAATGACTCGACTTCTTCTACCTTTTCTTTTAGAAATGTTCCGATTTCCTCTGCAATTTTAGGTGGTGCTTTTCTAGCAATTTTAGCAAATGGAAAGGTGACAACCGTATAATCGCCCTCAATTCCTTTGCGAGTCGGATTGACGGGTATTTTTTGTGCATTGAATTGAGCTTGATAGAGTTCTTGAACAGCCGTTGCTACTTTTTCTTGTATAACTTGAATAATTCCCATGAATTAAAAATTTTCGCAAAAATAGAATTTAGAATTTGTTTAATTGACTTTTTGAACTATAATCCTATTATTCCTTTCAATAAATTATCATTTTATTCAGAAATGAGTTTACTGAAAGATATAGAAATAATAAGTTGTAGGGAGAGACCCTTAAAAATATATAGAAAAGTAGAGTAGGAGTAGGTTTACTCCCTTCGTCGTAGAGGAATGAATATGTGGGTGAAATTACTCATTGTAAGAAAATTTATCTTGAAATAACGTTTGAGAGTAAACAGATAAAAAGTATTTAAAAGTTCAATTATGCATAAAAAACTAGAGACGTTGCAATGCAACGTCTCCAAATATTTAAAACCATAAATCCTATATTTTTTAAGCAATAGGAACATCCCCATCAATATCTCGAAGGCCTGCATTCATGGTGAATTGATTATCAAATGTTCCATCTTTATTAAAGAACTTATAAGTGGCTAACCATTTCTTAAAATTTGGATACATTTCCCCAAGCATTTGTTGATTTAAAGGATAGCCCATATTTAAGCCCCAATGTGGACGACAGCCTTTAATGACAAAATAATCTTGAATATATTTATACAATTCCAATTGCTTTTCTCTATGATTACGTTTACGGCTAGGTAAGGTAATTAATTCAATGTAACAGTAAATTTCAGAAGTTTTTGGATTATCCTTATCAATATTCCCTTCTTTACTTCTGCTGTAATATTCTTTACTATTTGGTGCTAGATAGCCTTTACTAGCTCTAGCAAATCGAATAGCTATTGGTCCATCTAAATAAAATCTTCTTCCTGTTTTACCCTCTCTTTCTAGTGTATCCAGTAATTCTTGGAAAATTTCAGGAAACTCATCGATAGGAATGGCATACTCAATAGAAACACCAATCGTTGCCATTTTTCCAGTACCTTGATTCCAAACTTTATATGTTAAATCAATATAGCCTTCGTCTTTTGTTTCTGCATTGTCCTGCATAGTCTTAAGGGCTTGATCAATTAAACCTACCTTAGGTCTAGTACCAGCATTAAAAATTGCACGAGCTAATTTTGCCGTTAGCCCAAGTTCCGCAAAAAATGTAGGCCATAATTTTCTATGCGATCTTTTCCCTTTAGATGGTTCATTAGTATAGGTATTCGTTTTTCTTACGTAAGCCCTTCTACCATGCTTGTTGATATATGGATTAACATAGAAATAATCAAATCGTAATTTTTTATTCAACTCATCTTGCATCTTTTTGAGATCGTTCATTGTAAAATCCTTTGTAGGGTTATTCTTCAACGCATCATAAGCCTCATACATCTCACTATAGCTTTCTTTAATTTCGTTAGCTATTTTCTTAGCAGTAATTAGATTCCATTCTGCTTCTACTTCTGTATGTGCTATACCTGCTCTTTTTTCACTGTAGAACCCTTGCTCATATAATCTAGCAGCGGGCATAACTTCAATGATTACAGAATAAATAATTCCAAAGCATCCCATACTGACTATTGTCGAATAGAATTTGTCGTCATCTTGAATTAAATTAACTTGCAAATCTTTATCAGCATAATAAGCTTCATGTTTCGCAGGATCTGTAATACCATCATTAGGCTCTATTCTATGTACTTCTCCGTCAGAATCTACTAAAACAATGGAGCGAATGGTATCATGGTAGGTTGTCCAAAATCCACCTGAGCCATGTGTTCCTGTAGAGAAAGCACCAGCATATCGTTGAATAGCACCTCCGCCTGTATTATATAGACTTCTATAGTAATAGGCATTTGGCGAATTAAAATCCATATTTTTAAAATCCGCATTTTTATTTTCTTCCGGACATAAGATTCCGTTCACCATAGACACTTTTAGTCCATTGACCACATTATAATATTTATTGGTGTATTCGCTTCCTGTGGCTTTTAGTCTTCGTAGAGGGCGTTGTGTTTGAGGATCATTAGGGTGACCTAAGACTGCATCGTCATCAGGAGGCGTAACGGTAGCAGCCAAATCTAAATAAACACCTGCTACATCTTTGACTGCCTTTTTATTAGGTCTATTGCTGTTACCAAACTCTGTAACAATATCCCATGTACCTTCTTCTTGCTTTCCTATAGCAATTATTTCTGAGAAAGAGTGTCGAGATCCAATAGCTCTAACTTTAAGCCCTTGTGCTTTAGCCGCTTTGATAGCTTGCTGTAAACCTTTAAGAGATTGAGGTCTGTAATATTGAGCAGCTTTGTAGCTCCATGTTTGAGCATCATTTTCCAACTCTTTCATTCGCTTCGCTTTCAAATACTCTTGTCCTTCTACTTGTTCAAACTTAAATTTAAACTTAGCAGCTCTGGATTTGAGTATTTCTTCATTTTCTAAATCTTCTGCTCTAACTGCTTCTAGGTGAGGTTGAAGGGCATCTAACAGTCCATCTTCATTACCTTCTCGCAACATCTTATCGATGTGTTCTAGTAATTCCTGTTCATCCATGATGAATTCATATTTTATTGGTTATAAAAATAATAGACTTGAACGATGAGGAGATACCTAATCAAAATCATTTGGAGTATAATACTACTTTTTGAGATTTAGAATATGTGGAAAAATAACTTTAATATTGGTCAAGTTCTTACACATATTTTTTACATTAGGTGTTATATTTTATCATCTGCGTTCAATCTGTACTGAATGCATTAAAGGTAAAATATTATGTATCAATTTCCAAAACCTAAGCACCAAATCTGAATGAAATAGAGGGGAATTTTAATAGGATTTGATACTTAAACCTTGTGATGTTACAATGATATAATAGTTTAGTTTCTGAACCCTGCATTTTCGGTTAACTGATTATCGAACGTGCCATCGTTAAATTCTTTATAAGTCTCATACCACGTATCAAAATTAGGATACATTTTTCTTAATAAGTCTTTATTAAATTTGTAGCCCATATTTAAGCCCCAATGTGGACGACAACCATTGTCAGTCAAGTGTTCTTGTAAAAGGCGATAAAGCTCCAACTGATCGGCTCGATGTTTTTTACCTCCTCCAGGAACGGTAATGAACTCCATATAAACCCAAATTGGTGTTTCTTTTATCGTACGATTACCTTCTTTATCAGTATTATAATATTT
>CAYLSF010000898.1:0-3645 GCA_964385675.1 uncultured Saprospiraceae bacterium | reverse complement strand
AAAGTAAAATCAGGTAATTGTTGAATTAATTTAGCTTTCGCTAAAAGCGTTTTTTCAGCACTTGAAAAATTATCCCCTACTGTCACCAACAATAAAGGTTTCTGATTCGGTAATGCCTCTAAAAAATCTCTTTTCTCAATTCGATTTGAACTAGATAACTGTACTAAATCAAAACTTTGATGAACAGAAGTACGACTTGCGAAATAAGCCGCCACTGGCAATTGCAACTCATAAGAACATTGGTTCGCCTTAGCTAGTCCTTCACCATTTGGATTATAATATAACTTTGCAGAACCCGCGTGATAAGAAGGAAACGGTAAAATAGCTTGAAAATCAGTGGATTGATAGCCATTCTGTTTGAGTATAGATTTAAAGGTATTAAATCGTTCTTGAAATACATTAACTCGGCTTGTCTGAACGATTTGATAAATTGGTTTTAAATTATAATAAACATCAAAACACGCTATGAATACTACAAACCCAATAAAAGGATAACGCCATTGAGTATAATTTACCTTTAAATATTGAAAAACGACATGCACAACATAGGCACAAAAAACCGTGAATATATAATAAAATATCCAACCGAGTCGCCCTAGTGAGCGAAATTGTCGGAACACAGGAAACTCTTCTAACAAAAATGGAAACCATTGAAAAATAACCGCAGAAGCAAAAAATAACACAACGATGGCCACCCAAAGTGCCAAATTCAGCGATGTATTATTGGTAACTTGAATAATTTTTGTCCAGTTTTTTTTGATAATTTGCTTTATCCAAAAAATTACCAACCCTAAAATTATCAACTGCCCTACCCCACCAACATAATTATAGTTTTCAATATCCATTTTACGCACGCCTGTAATGGATTTCCAAAACTCATATCGCTCGCCATAATTGGGTAATAAAACCCCTTCTATCCAAGCTGAAAATGTAAAAATACCGCCAGGGTCAGTTGGGCGATCCGTGATAGTGTCTGTTATATTGGTAAAAACTAAGTAGATACCTATTGGAATTAATCCCATCAATAAAAGGCGAGTTAAAAATAGCCAATCCCTGTTTCCGAATGTAAAAGATACCAAAGCGTAAGCCCCAAAAAAAGCAGCTCCAATAATAAAATAATAGGCGTGACAAAATCCCAGAAACAAGGTTATCAGAAAAGGCAAAAGGGTAAATAATGTAACTTTTCGATGTTCTGAAAGATTCAAGACACTATACCAAAGCATAGGGATATAAAAACAATAAGCTAGACTCAAATGCCCAACGAGTCGAAAATGTTGAGGAGACATCCCAAAGATAAGGACAGCCGCAATTGCTGCATAATTGGGCGGTAAATCAAACTTTCTAAGTATTAAAAACAGAAAAATCGGACACAAAAATAACGACCATAACACCCAACTATTAATAATGCCGACGGTGTAGGGATAAATCGGATAAATATTTCGGTTCACCCATCCTAAGATTCGAGTTAAACCCGAATGTGCATCTATGAAAGAGAGATGTTCGCCATAAGGATAGCCGATTCCCGTAAATTGCCAAGTAGAATCGTATTTAACATGATACGCTGCGGTATGATAATGCGTAAAGCCTTCAATCCCCGTTGCCCACAAATAATCATTGGGCATCGTAAAAAAACGACCATACATGATATAAAGCAAGAGAAAAGTCCCTATTAGTAAAATACCATAAGCCGTTTTATTACGAATCGTCAAAATATATTCATTAACAGATAGACACAATGGAACACATAATTTCTCTACTATATCCTTATGTGTCTATGTGTTTTATTTTTTTTGTTATAAAGTCAATAGTTCTTCTGCATTGCTGAGTGCATTTTCCGAAGGTGGACTTCCACTTAGCATAGTAGCAATTTCGGTGATGCGTTCTTTTTTATTTAAAAGTTTGACATTTGAAAAAGTCGTATCGTTTTTTACCGTTTTGAACACATAATAGTGGTGATCTGCTTTTGCAGCAATTTGTGGGGTGTGCGTAATAGACATCACTTGATGCTTATTAGCCAAATCCCTCAAAATCGTTCCCATCTTTAGGGCTACATCTCCCGAAACTCCCGTATCAATTTCATCAAAAATAAGTGTAGGTAACGTAATCGCATCCGCAATTAAAGTTTTGATACACAGGGCTAAACGAGAAATTTCGCCGCCAGAAGCTACATTTTTGATTAAATCCATTCGACTACCTTTATTGGCAGCAAATAGAAATTGTACTTGATTTAATCCTGTAGCATTTAGCTTGTCTATGGTGGTTAAATCAATCTGTAAACGAGCGTGCTTCATTGACAACAAAGTCAATAACTCGTGTACCTTTTTCTCAAACTTTTTGATAACCCCATGTCGCTTTTTAGATAATCCTTCGGCTTTTTTAGTCAACACCTTTTCTTGCTCGTCTATCTCTTGTTCCAATTTCGCAATATCACTAGAAAGGTCAGCAAAAGAATCCATTTTGGTTTGAAAACCCTCTTGAATCTCCAATAATCCTTTTACATCACCCACATGATGTTTATTTTGTAAGCGATAAATTTCGTCCAAACGAGCCTGTATTTCTTCAATTCTTGCTCCGTCATATTCTGTACTTTCTGCTATTTCTTCAAAAGTCCCTGCGACTTCTTGCAACTCTAACACCAAACCATTGTACTGTTCCAAAGCTTTATCTGCCTTTGGATGGTATTTTGCCACTTCTCCAACACTCCGCCCGATATCCGTCAATTGTGAAAATAAGGCTTGCTCATTTTCTGCTAAATATTGATAGGCTTCGCCTAGCGTACGCTTAATATTTTCTGCATTATTGAGGGTTTCTAGTTCTTGTTCCAATTCCTCTTGTTCTCCGTCTTCCAATTCTGCTTCTGCCAATTCATTCAACTGAAACTCCAAAAAGTCCATCTCTTGCATGGCTTTTCGGTTTTGATTCAGCAATTTTTGAAGTTGATTTTGATTCGCATGATAGGTTTTATACAAAACTTGATATTTCTTCAATGCCTTTGTGTTCCCTGCTAAGGCATCTAAAACAGATAGCTGAAATTCTTCTTGAAAAATATCTAGGGAATCAAATTGCTGATGCAGATCCACCAGTTTTTTAGCCAATATCCTAAGCGTATCTAATCGTGTAGGCGTATCATTCACAAAAGCCCGAGATTTTCCAGAAGGCGTTATCTCCCTTCGTATCGTAACTTCTGTATCATAATCCAAATCATATTCCTCAAAGAAATCCCTTAAATCATAATGTAAAATATCAAAATAAGCTTCTACCACGCACTTTTTAGTGGGATCATATAGCACCTTTGTTTCTGCACGCTTTCCCATAATCAGCCCTAACGCTCCCAAAAGAATCGATTTTCCAGCCCCCGTTTCCCCTGTAATGATATTGAGGTTATCCGAAAAGTGCATTGCTACTTCCTTGATAATAGCATAATTGCGAATGTATAGCCGTTTTACCATGCTTTATTAATTTCAATCCTAAATTTGAAGATTTATACTCCTTATTAAGATTGACGATGATATAAATTCAAAACAAGATGTTTTGAATTACAAAAATACGGTTTCATTCGATAATATTTTTGGGAAATTTTGATTTTTTTTGATGCTGGATGCTGGATGCTGGATGCTGGATGCTGGATGCTGGATGCTGGATGCT
>CAYLSF010000897.1:0-3648 GCA_964385675.1 uncultured Saprospiraceae bacterium | reverse complement strand
TTATTACTTATTACTTATTACTTAACAACAACGACTTTGTCAATCACCTCAAAGCTTTGTCCTTCTACTTTTACTATGTACATTCCATTGGCTAAATGTTGAACAGGAATCATGTAAATGCTTCTTTCCAAAGCTATTGTTTGTTCTATCGTAGCATTTTGAATTAATTTACCTGCCATATCATACATCGTTATGGTAATCTGCTCATCATTATCTGTTGATACAGAAATATTTAAATCTACACTTGTTGGATTTGGAAATAAAGTGACCGTACCATTTGGTAAAGGTGGTTCAGGTTGTATAAAAGGAATCCTAGGAGCAATATAATAGGTTGCATTAGGTAGCCAACCGCCTATTCCATCAGTTACATAGAATGAAAATTCATCTACTTCTGCTTCCGTTCCATTATGTTGATATAGTAATAATTGAGCATCAATATCTGCTTGCGTAAATGTAGCACCTACGGTTAACGTTGTACCATTAAATATCAAGTTTCCTTTAGTTGGAAGAGTCAATAAAGTATAAGTCAATTCACTAGCCGTGTTATTGGCATCTTCCACTAAGAGTAAGGGTTGTTGAATCGTATCCAATGCGCCTATCGTCATCACCAGTGTATCGTTATTTATTAACACAGGATCAGGATTAGGATCTGTATCACAGATATTTAAACTCCAATCTTGTAAAGTCCCACCATTTCCAAGATTATTATCCTGTACTCTTATGGTCCAGTTACCTTGACTACTTTCTCCATTAAAATCTGCCAACGTTCCAATAGGTTGATACAAATTACCATCTACAGGAGGACAAGGAATAGTAGAAGTCAAACCATCATCATCAAAACCAATTAAAAAGTCATCATCATCTCCACAAATTTGATCCAATAATTCTACTTCAGTACCTGAAGGACTTCTAAGTTTAAAACTTAAATCCCCAACAGCAGTATGTGTTCCTGTAAGGTCTAATACGTTCACATCAACAATTGAGAAGTTATCTGGAACATTTAACGTAGATACATAAGTTGCTGTGATATTCGACGATATATTGATAGAATTACCTCCAAAATAAGTCTTACAATCCGTAGTTCGGAAAGCAAAAGGCTCAGAAAACGTACTTGGATCTGTACATTGATTATCTGACTTTACACGCCAATAGTAAATTGTATAAGGTTGTAAATTATTGGGAGCATAGGTATTTTGAGTCAGACCGTTTGCTGACTCTACAATTGTATTAAAATTAATATCTGTGGCGATTTCAATATCGTAAGTATGGGGGGCGTCTTCTTCCCACATTAATTGCGGTATAATAGCCACATCTGTTGCACCATTAGCAGGACTCGTTAATATTACATCAGTAGGTGTCGTCTCATATAATACCAAATCAAAAATCAAATCCTTAGTTCCTGTAGTACTAGACGCTGTAATCGTTAATGGATAAGTTCCTGTTTGTGCACTATCTGTATTAGTTACAGATACAATTACCGTATCTCCAGGTTGTGCAGGATTAACATTATAATTAATGATAGCTCCATTTGGAATATTGCTAGCAGATAAATTGATTGGATCATTAAAATTTAATAGCCCCAATGTAATAAAACTAAAAGTAGCTCCATCTGGAACACAAACAGTTTCTTCTGTATCTACACCAAATACCGTAAAATCTGGCACACTAGGAGCATTAATAACGAAATTGGCATTTGAAATATCAAAAAAGACATTATTTGCTGCTTTCACTTTTACTCTTGCTGTGGTTGTCATCGTTCCTACAGGAACAAAAACGGTTTCACTACCATCGTTAGGTACGCCCGTAGCTAATGTAAATGGATAAGTAAAACCACCATCTATAGATAGAAAAATATCAACTGTTGCAGCACTGACAGGTGCTTGATCGGTATTCGCTACATCCCATTTTACATCTCCCAGTGCACCTTCTGTCCATGTAATACCGGGTACATTAGGTTCTGTAACTAAAAATGGCCCAGCTTGATTGGTTACACTAAATGAAATACCATCGTAACTCACCCCTCCATGTCCTGGCACATTATCTCTAGCCGTTAACCTAAAACTCAATTGACGATTGTAAGTTGGTAAAATTTCTCCAATTGTTTGTGTGTTATTTACTATATTTTGAATACGAGGAAATACTCTTGTAGGTGTTGTTACAGGATCAAAGGAACGAAATAATGGAGCATTTCCAAACGGATTATTTGGGCTACCTTGAGGTCCTAAATCATGTTGCTCCCAGCAGTAGGTTAAAGGATCGCCATCAGGGTCGGTCGCACTACCCGTCAGTTCAAAAGGCGTACTAATAGGTATAAAAAATCCTCCGACGCCTGCATCTACATTTGGTTCTGAATTTCCTGTATTCGTTATCACAGCACAGTTAGTTGATTGAATGAAATTAACCATTTCATCAAAACTATGCGTATGAAAATAATCATCACTATTGTTAGCCAAATTATCGGCTCCACAAATACCTGCATACGCCATTATAGTAGTCCCACTACCTGGCTCATAAGCTGCGATAGCCGCACGATTACTACCACAACTACCCGAACTACCATTAAAGGTATGGTTTCCTGCAAATTGATGCCCTACTTCATGTGCTACAAAGTCAATATCAAAAGGATCGCCTATAGGTTGAGGTAATCCTGTTACCCCTCGTCCTTTTCCATTATTTGAACATACAACGCCCAATCCTGCCAATCCACCACCACCTGTGCTAAAGACATGACCAATATCATAGTTTGCACTACCAATAATACTATTGATAGTAGCTGTATTTTGAGTAATCATTTGTCCTGCACTAGTATTCGTATAAGGATCAGTTGCTGCATTTAAGAAAATAAGATTTTGATTATTATTGACTAATACTAACCTAACTGATAATTCTCTTTCATAAACCCCTGTTACTCTGTTCGTAGTTGTTACTATCGCAGAAAGCACACTATTGATTGTTCCTCCATGAAACTGACTATATTCCCCTGTACAAGCCATTGCCAAACGATAAGTTCGCAGTTGATCCCCTATGTTTTTTTGAAATTGATTGGTATTCAATACAGGATCTTCTATATCAAACTTATCTCCTGCATAATTCTCTACAAGACATTGGTGAGTTTTACTAGATTGATAATCTTTTTTAAAATAGCTGATGTATTGAGTCTTATTTTGATGATCATATGGATCGATATAAACGGTTCCGTTTGGAGCATAAATTGTAGCATGAAAGCCCTTATACGTCCATCCTAATCGAATAGAAGCATGCGGATTTTCAACACCTCGTCCCACATAAGTTTTAATCAATGGAAATTGAGCAGCTAGTCCCGCTTCCATCACAGGTGCTTCTTCTACCAAAAAATTCTGTACTTGCCCATCAGGCATTGGTATGGCAAATTGAAGTCCTTTCTGTCCCGTTTGCTCTAAGGGAGCTTGTGCCAATTGCTGTTTAAGTACAGCAGAATCTATCGCAATAGTTCTGTATTGATTGGGAATAATATAACGATTTCCAATTCTTTGAAAGTTGGTTTCTTTTTCATCTGTCCAATAATTTTGAGCCGATGTTGTTAGAGTGACCAATAAAAGTAGAAGTGTTGTAAAGGTATATTTCATAAGTACGTTTTAGAATAAATCTATTATTGAATAATGTTTGTTC
>CAYLSF010000896.1:0-3655 GCA_964385675.1 uncultured Saprospiraceae bacterium | reverse complement strand
TTAGGCAAAGGGCGAATCCGTGTGTCTAATTGCATCGGCATTTTAAGATGATACGTATTACTTTATATAGTGCTACTTTTCAGAGTATTATGGAGTCGTTATTTGATAATTATTCTTTTACCAGTTTACTTATTTTTTATTCTTATCAACGATTTTGCTATAAAATTGTCGTATATACTAGGTTACATATTTATATTATTATTTAGTATTTCCATTAGCATGATACTTTTCCATCCATCAATACAACCCTATTTCAAACAAAAACAAATTAAAGAAGACAACACTCTTTTAGATACGCCATCTATTTTTAAAGATTAAATATCCGCATAACAACCCTTAAAAAGACAATAACCGACAGTTTACCAATTTCAATTTACTTACAAACTACATTCAATAAAACAAGTTCGTTAAGAAAACATAATCTAAACTATTGATAACAGTTAAAAAGATAAAATCATGGTAAAAAGTATGCTGCAATCGGTGATGATGTGTTTGGTATTGAGTTTAGTTAGTACAACAATTATACAAGGACAAACGCAAACCAACCCTGAAACACAAAGTAAAGAACTTGGAAAGGTGGCTTGGTATCGAAATTATGAAGCGGCTTTAAAGCTATCAAAAGAACAAAATAAACCCGTCTTAATTCTATTTCAAGAAGTGCCAGGCTGTGCGACTTGTCGAAATTATGGACAACGGATACTGAGTCATGGTTTGATGGTGGAAGTGATTGAAAATGAGTTTATTCCCTTAGCTATTTTTAATAATAAAGGAGGAGCAGACCGCACTATTTTAAAAAAATACAACGAACCCACTTGGAATAATCCTGTTGTTCGTATTGTGGATGATAAAGGGAAAAATTTGGTATCAAGAGTAGCAGGAAATTATACCCTAAAAGGAATTTATAATGCGATGGAAGCGGCATTAAAACGAGAGAAAAAAGCAATCCCTACTTCTATGCAATTGCTGAAGGAAGCGATTAATTAAATTGGAGTTTTTGATTCTTTTAAAAAATACCGTTACTTTACAGTCAATATCCAAAGTAATAAGTTTTTCAATTGTAGAATTTTCATTCATTAAAATTAAAAATTTTAAGCATGAAGAAAGGCTTATTATGTCTCCTTGTATTGTTTATTTCCATACAATCACTTGATGCACAAGTAACATTAGATGCAGATGGTCCTGGTAATACCTATTCGTTAATCACTTCTATACTCGCTCCTAACAATAATCCTATCGAAGTACCGGACTGCGGACATGCTGCTTTTGGCGATCATATTGATGAGGTTTTTGATGCAGATTTAAATACCAATGTTTTCCGATTTTATATTCATGTCAATGATGACGATGACCGCTGTATCAATTTTGATAGACAACGCAATGAAATCAAAACCTATGATAAATCCCCTGATAATCTATTGGGCGTAGAAGGTGAGACGGTCGAATATAAATGGAAATTTAAACTAGATGCAGGGTTTCAATCTTCACCTAATTTTACGCATATACATCAGTTAAAAGCCGTAGGTGGAACGGAGTCTTCCATGCCGTTAATTACGTTAACGACTCGTAAAGGAACACCCGATGAATTAGAGTTACGCTATGCCGAAACCACTTCGCAAGTCACTTTACATGAAGTCGATATTGCTCCGTTTTTAGGCGTTTGGGTAGAGGTGACAGAAACCGTAGAATACGGCGAAAATGGTAAATATGATATTGAAATTAAACAAGTTTCTAATGGCAATGTCTTATTCACTTACACTGATAATGACATCAGAATGTGGAAAACAGATGCCGATTTTATTCGACCCAAATGGGGTATTTACCGCAGTTTAAATAATGCACAAGATTTGCGAGATGAGGCAGTTTTATTTGCTAATTTTTCTATCACAGAAACCACTTCTGTTCCTGTAGAGTTGATGGCATTTACGGCTGAAGTATTAGACGATGCGATTCAATTGAATTGGCAGACTGCATCTGAGTTTAATAATATGGGATTTGAAGTGCAACGTGCTGAAAGTGCGGACGGCAATTGGGAAACGATTGATTTTGTGCAAGGCAACACGACCACTATTTCAGTAAGTGACTATGAATATTTAGATGATGAGCCGCTTATTGGAGCAAATTATTATCGATTGCGTCAAATAGATTGGGATGGACAGTTTGAATACTCTGATACAGTAGTTGCTACGTTTAAAGTTCAATCTGGAGTCCTTAAATTTTTCCCAAATCCAGTAAAAGATACATTTACCATTGAAGGGGTTGCTTTAGATGTATTGGTTGAAATTTACACCATTGATGGTCAAAAAGTGAGTGAAGGCTTTACGAATCAATTGAAGTTAGATATTTCAGATTTGGCAGCGGGGACGTATTTATTGCATATTTACGGACAAGAGAAGGTGGTTCAGAAATTGATCAAGCAGTAAATAACTGTTCTGTTTAATTTTCTTTGAATTAAATATTAAGGAACTTCGCAAAAAATAACGTAAGCATTTTACTATAAATTTTTCCTTATACTTCATTCAATTTTTCTAAAATAGCCTGCTATTCTTCAAAAAATTGAACTCGTCTAAGAAAAAATTTCTGATGTAAAATTGCGTACTTTATTTTTTTCTTCGTCCCTAAAATCTGTATTTTGATAAAAATTAGCATTAAATGGTATATACAGATTTTACACTTACAGATTTACAGACTCAATTTAAAATCAAAAATAAAGTCGTTGAACTATTCACTGGAGAAAATGAGGGTATTCAGCCAAGCCCTTTACTACTTCAGCAACTAGAAGAAGCTCAAGAACTGCCCATAAAGAGTGAAAAGGCTCGCTCTGAGTTAATTATTATGCCTATTTTAATGGAATTACGTCGTATCAATCAGAAATTTTTTACGATTTATTCGGGGGATACACTAGTAGCTGATAAATCAAAGGGATTGACAGGCGAGTGCGATTTTATTCTAGCAAAAGAAACAAAGTCCTTTTCTATCAATGTGCCAATTATTACAATCGTAGAAGCCAAACGACAAGATATTGAATTAGGGATCAATCAATGTGCAGCTCAATTATATGGAGCTTATTTATTCAATCAAAATTCAGGCAAACCTTTAAAAATGATTTATGGCTGTGTGACGACTGCGGATAGTTGGAAATTTATGGCAATTAAAGAGAATGCGATTTATATTGATAAAAAGACCTACTATAAAAGTGAAATCAATAAAATATTAGGTGTTTTTCAGCAAATTATTGATTTTTATAAAAATGAGTTAAAGCATTAAATCATTTTAAGCGTCCATTTGCTCTTTGCCCGCATCAATAATTTGCTGTAACGCACCAATTAATTTTGGAAGATTCGTTAAATAAAATCGGTCTCTATCTAATGTAATCGTATTATCTTGATAAGTTAAAAAACGCCATTCTATCCCTGTTGTCGCACAACCATAAATACATTTAATTTTATCATTTCCTTCCGCTTTATTAAAAACATCTGCTCCCACTAATTGAGCAGCACATTGAATTAAGCCGCTTTCCATATATTGCTTTTTCGCTTCTGTCATACAAAATATAGGGGCTTTAACAAAATCTTGCACTTTGCTGAAAGAGAATATGAAGTCACTCCCGATAGCTATCGGATTAGCGTCAAGGAGCAAAAGAAAATTCACATAATTC
>CAYLSF010000895.1:0-3658 GCA_964385675.1 uncultured Saprospiraceae bacterium | reverse complement strand
ATTTTTCATATAAATCTCTGTGAGTAAGCCCTATAAATTAAGGTTTGCTGATTTTTTTACATTAAACCCTCATTTTAACATTTAGAGGAATTGTCGGTCACTATGCTAAAGCGAAGTCTTTATTGGAATTTTAAGGCAAATATCATTATTTTTGCTATTAGGAAAATTGAACTTAATTTATAAATACTTGTCTGCATATCACATAGAGCTATATCTTACAGCTCTAAACAGTCCTTTAATGTTAATAATTTGAGTAACTTTAAAAGCAAAATTTGTGCATAAGCACACAAAATCATGTTTATGAAAAAAATTTACCTAGTCTTTTTTACCCTACTAGCAATTGGGGCAGTTGCTTTCTTAAATCAATCAAATTTATCTAGTACTAGCGAAGTAAGTGAACATTCTGAAGAGGAGGAAGAAGGTTCAAAACGTACGCGGGTAGATCAGATGATGCAGCAACAAATTGAGTTAACTAAAGACCCCGCTTTAGGTTATGTACCAGCAGATCGATTATTTCAAGTTAGAGATTATGTACAACGAAATTATAGTCAATTAGGCGGACAGCGAAATACACCTATAACAAGTGCACAATGGGAAGAGCGTGGACCTCTTAGAACGGGAGGTAGAACAAGAACCATGTTGTTGGATGCTAATGATCCTACTGATAAGACCATGTTTGCAGCAGGGGTTGCAGGTGGTTTATTTAAAACAGATGATATTACAGCCTCTCCAGTAATATGGTATCCTATCAATGATTATTTGGAAAATATGGCAATTGTAACTTTGGTACAAGATCCAAATAATCCACAAGTGATGTATTTCGGTACAGGTGAGGGATACTTTAATGGCGATGCAGTTCGTGGTTTAGGTGTGTTTAAATCTACAGATGGTGGTAACACTTGGAATCGTTTAACCAACACTGCAGGATGGACTTATACTATGCGTATGGCAATTCATCCTAACGGAGATGTTTACGCAGTGGGTCGTAGTATCGGAGTTCAACGTAGTCAAGATGGTGGAAATACTTGGACTAGGGTGTTAGGTGCAGGTGTCTCTAGTGCTGTTACAAATAGTGTTAACGATATTGAAATTGCTCCTGATGGTTCTATCTACACTACTGTAGGATTTGGCTCTTCTACGTTCATTTATAAATCAGATGGTGGAGCAGGAGCTGGTGATATTGACAATTGGAATGTGGTAGGTTCTCCTGCAACTGGACTAAATGGAGCTCAAGATAGGATTGAAATCGCAGTATGTGAGTCAAGCCCAAATGTAGTTTATGCACTTTCTTCTGATGGAGGTACAGGTACGGCGATTCACCGTTCAAATGATGCTGGACTTAGCTGGACTAAAACGTCAAATGCTCCGTTGGTTGGCGGTGCTAATTTTGCAGGAAATCAAGCGTGGTATGATTTAGATATAGAAGTAGATCCTAATAATCCTGATAGACTGATTATTGGTGGTATTGATTTGGTGATGTCGATTAATGGTGGAGTAAGTTGGACACCTATTTCTGCGGCATATAGTAATGCTGCCCCTTATGCTCACCCTGATCAGCATTTTATTTATTATCATCCGAATAATAGTAATATTATATATATTGGTAATGATGGTGGGTTATATCGAACTTTCGATGGTTTGCAACCCCCAAGTACTTTTACATTGACACCAATTAATCGCTTTTATAATGTAACGCAGTTTTATGCTTGTGCAATGCACCCTGATGCTGGTTCAAACTACTTTTTAGGAGGTACACAAGATAATAATTCATTAATTTTTGAAGATTTCGGAATTTCTGATGTACGTGTTGCAAGAGGTGGTGACGGTGCTTTTTGTCATATTGATCAAGATGATCCTAATATACAAATCGTATCTTCTCAAAATGGTAATTATGGATTATCATTAGATGGTGGACAAAGTTTTGGTGGTGGCGTAAGTATTGGAGGTAATCCTGGGTTTATTAATCCATCAGATTATGATAATGATGCCAATATAATGTATGCTAGAGGGGCTCAAGGAGGTAATTATTTTAGATGGGATTTGGCAAATAATGACGAAGTCACTATAAATACACCTGGGGCCGGAACGATTACGCATGTTTCAGTTTCGCCAAATGTAGCCAATAGAGTTTATTTTGGTGTAAATGGAGGATTACTTTATAGAGTAGATGATGCTCATATGGGAACTAGTGTTACACCTTCAGCTATCCTTAATATTCCTACTAATGGTTCAGTTTCTAGTCTAGCTATAGAGGAAGGGAATGAAAGTCATATGTTAGTTACACTTTCTAATTATGGTATTAATAGTGTATGGGAAAGTAATGATGGTGGATTTAACTGGACTAGTGTAGAAGGAAATTTACCTGATATGCCAGTACGGTGGGGGATTTTTAATCCAATCGATCCTAGCCAAGCGATGTTAGCTACAGAAGGTGGTGTTTGGGTTACTGATTTATTGAATGCAGGTAGTACGGTTTGGACACCAAACTTGAATGGTATGCCTTTGGTAAGAGTAGATATGTTGCAATATAGAACTTCGGATAATTTAGTCTTAGCAGCTACGCATGGTCGTGGTATGTTTACAACCGATTTCTTATCTATCCCTGCTGCTAATTTTAGAGTAGAGCAAATTGGATATACAGGTAAAAGCTTCCAGTTTGATAACCGTTCAATCAATCCAAGTTCATTCTTATGGAGTTTTGGAGATGGTGCCACTTCTACGGATGAAAATCCAACACATGCCTATAGTAGTGTCGGTACTTATACCGTTCAATTATCTGTAAATGACTCACTTCAATTTTCAAGAACGATTACAGTACTTCCTGATAGAGATGTACCATATACGGAAAATGAAAGCGTATATGATGGAGATTTTGAAGATAATGCTGGGGACTTTGCTGCTTATGCTGAAACAGGAACTTTGTTTGAGTTAGGAAAATCTAATGTATTGAACAAAGGTGGTACAAGGAGTGGTGAAAATGCATGGGTAACAGGTATCACTGAAAACTTCTATCAGCATGGTACAGAAACTTACCTTTATACACCAAATTATGACTTAACGCCAGAAGGCATTTATGAATTATCATTCTGGGCAAAATATGACATTCAGTTTGGTTGGGATGGATTCCGTTTAGAATACTCAACTGATAGAGGAGATACTTGGCAGGCATTAGGAACTGAAGAAAATGGATGGTACAATTACAGTAATACAGATACGGAAACAGCGTTTCCAAGGAACTCTAGCTATTTTACAGGAGGTACAGGAGACTCTTATCGTGAATATGTTTACGAATTAGGAGATGTGGTAGGAAATGAAGTAGCTTTCCGTTTTGCTTTTAAAACGAATGAATTTGGTAGTGCAAGAGGATTGGCTATTGATGATTTCAAAATAGAGGCATATCAAGGAACTTTGGAAACTATATTACGCTCATTTGAAGGAGAATTTGCAGAAGATAATACAGCAGATATTCGTTGGACAACTTTCCCTGAATATCAGTGTGAAGGATTTGATTTAGAAATTTCTGAAAACGGTCGTGATTTCTCTTTCTTTGGAGCTACTGATGGGCAGATTAATTCAATTGATCCAGTCAATTACCAAAATGAGCCAGGTAACCTTAGAAAAGATTTGTATTACTTCCGATTGAAAGTCAGAATTTTAG
>CAYLSF010000894.1:0-3659 GCA_964385675.1 uncultured Saprospiraceae bacterium | reverse complement strand
AATCAGCCTATCATCAAGGTCACAATCCTTAGAATCTTCAATTTCTTTTGACATTGGTACTTTTACATTAACCGTAGAAAATGTTGATTCATGAATTGGTAGTTCATCTGACTTATCTAAAAAATGAACGGCACAGAGACCAATTAATCCGACCATCAGTACGCCTAAAAAGATGATACCTGAACTATCTCGCTTTGCTGGATAAATTGGTTTCATATCGTTTTTAATTTTTAAACAAGTTAAGGCGTATTGAAAAAAATAGCTATGATAAAAATCAATAGGCGATATGATCTTTATCAAGCATCGCTCCTAACACCTAACTTTTTCAATCGGGAAATAATATCTAATACCTGTTGAGCCGCATTAGGTGCTGTTCCATTTACCATTCCTCTAATCTTTCTATCTTTATCAATAATCACAATATTTTCAGAATGGATAAAATCTGTATCATCGCCATTTCCTTCTGTAGCTGATACTAAGAAAGACTGACGGGCTAATCTATACAAGTCTTGTTTCTCCCCTGTCAATAGTTGCCAATTATCATGATTGATATTAAATCGTTCGGTATATTCCATCAATCGTCCCGCCGTATCTCGTTGAGGGTCAACGGTAAAACTAAGTAATAAAATATCATTTTCGTTTCGTACTATATTGTGTACACTTTGCACATTTCGCATCATTTGAGGGCAAACCGTTGGGCAAATCGTAAAAAAATAATTGACGACCCAAATCTTATTTTCATGCTCTTTTGATATAAATTTTTCTCCTTTTTGGTTCGTCAACTCAAAGTCTTCAATTACGTGATTTTCCTCGCTATAAACAGGTAGTGGAAACACTTCATTTTCTAAATAATTGGTGGCAAAGTAGCCAATTGTTGTAGTGCCTAATAAGACGGCTAAAAATATTAAAGAGCTTTTCATTGATTAATTGCTGTATTGTCGTATTGTTTTATTGTCATATTGAAATCGTTTCATCAGAGAGAATAACAATAAAGCAATATGACAATAAAACAATACATCCATTATCATTTCCCCTCATACAATTCTAATGGAGTCGGATTCTCTGGATTATAGGGTTTTGCACCAGGCCCCGTTAGATTATCGACATCTCGGAAAACAGGAACATAAGCGAAAATGATAACAAAAATCATCACGACTAACCATGGTGTAAAAGTATCCAAGATAGGAATCCGCTTCTCTTTGTGAACCACACCTTGTACAGGAAATTTAATACTACTAGCTTTGATACTTTTGGCAAAAATCATATCCATTAATACAATAAAAAATAAGCCTGCGGCAGCAAATAAAATAACACCACCTAGCACCGTAATCCCTGTCGTCAATACCCAATCTGGTCTAAAAAGTGGACTTTCGGGGTCTAGGTACGAAATTCCTAAATTTGTTCTTCTAGGTTCGCCTCGCAAACCGCCTGCCATCAACCCAGTAGAGAAAATCAACATACCCACTAGCCACATATAAGGCACAATGGTCGCAAATCTTTTCAGCCTCACGGGCTTACCGCTAATGTGTTCAAAGATGTATAACGTCATTCCGATGATACCTAAAAATACAGGTCCTGCTACGGTCATGTGGAAATGACCAGGTATCCATGCCGTGTTATGCACCATATTATTCAAAGAATAACTAGCGTTGACCAACCCGGTCAATCCACCGAAAATAAATAAGATTAAGCCTGAAATGAGATAGGCGAAGAGATAACGTTCTTTATCAAAATAAGGTAATTTCTTCATCCACCCTAGAGAATATCTTGTACGGTTTCCATTTTTCCAACTTGCATATTCCAAAGAAGCTGCAATGGTAAAGGCAGTAATAAAACTCGGAATCGCCACACCATACGTTAATATAGATTGTACTAATTTCATTCCTCTAGTGATGCTAGGATCACCAAATTGATGGTGAATCCCTACAGGAATAGAGAATATTAAAAATAAGAAGAACACCAAACGGCCTGCGTTATCTGAATATAATTTTCCTCCAGCAAAAGCGGGTAACATACAATAGTACATCAGATATACAGGTAGCAACCAGAAATAAACCAATGCATGACCAAAGAACCAAAATAGCGTTCTTGCCAATGGAATATTAATCGTTTCTACCCAGCCCATAGACCACGGTAATAGCATAATCAATAACTCATACGCTACGGGAATGGTACAAACAAACCAAACCGTAAAATTGACTAAAGTTGCAATAACCGCTAAAGGCGTATTAGTCTCTGGATTTTCCTTTTTCCACTGTCGATACATTGGAATCCAGCTAAAAAATGCAACCCATGACCCTACAGCCAATAAGGCAACCCCCACATAAAAAGCAGGATGTGCTTTCAACGGTGGGTAAAAGGTATAAAGGACAGAGGCTTCACCCGCTAGCATCGTAACGGCTGCCATCAATGTACCAATTATCATTAAGGCGGCAGAGAGCCACGCCAGTTTAATATTCAATGGCTTTTTCGTGTAATACGTCATACAAACATGACCAAAAGCCACAGCAAAAAAGGTGGTTAAAACTACAGCATTGATTACTCCATGTAAGGTCAATCCTTGATAATAATCTAATGCGGCAAACGTTCGTTGAGAAATCATACCTGAGCGATACAAGGTCTGCATCAAGCCATGATAAATTCCCAATGATAAGAGTATGATGGGTAAAGACAACAGCGTTAGCAGCAGTCTTTTTTCTGATTTTGAAACTTTTAACTCCATTATTATTTTGGTTTTCTATTATTTAATGGACACAGAGAACTCGGAGAAGGCACAAAGAACACGAAGTTCATCATTCCTTGACATAACTTTGTCTTTCTCAATTCAAGTATGAATTAAGAGAGAGCTTCTTCTTGAACGCTGTAATTAGTGTTCCGACGTTTATCATTACATCTGTTTCTTGTATTCTCAGACAAATAATGTTAGTCTACTTTAGCAGATACCTTTTTTTGACTTTTACAGTTTTTAGATAGGCAGTCTGCACATCTACATTTTGATTTCAGTGTTGTCGTTAGTTGAGTTTCTTCAACTGATTGTGTATTCTCGGTTAGCATCTCTATTTTTTTGATAATTCCTTTACAGGATGATTCACAATAATTTCTGCCATCATGTGCTGATGTCCAGAACCACAATATTCGTGACAGACGATTTGATATACCCCTGGCTCATCAAATTTTACGGAGGTCTTATTGATACCGCCCGGCACTGCCATCATATTGATTCCTTTTTCTGCAATATGAAAACCATGTACCACATCTTTTGAACTCAAATAAAAGTCAACCTCACTTCCCACAGGAAAATACATTTCGGAAGGCTCGTAACTCCACATTTGAGCATTGGCAAATACCTGATACACCTTATCATCTATTTTTTTGATGCCAGGTTTCGTAAAGGACTCATCATACGGAATACATTCGGGTACATCCGTAGCATATTCGGATGACGCTCGAATAACAGAAATCAAAAAGAAAGTCAATAATATTGCTGTCCAACTGAGGACTCTAATTTCGTATTTATCCATTATTATAATTGTTAATTGTTAATTATGATGGTTGCTTATTTCTACATAACTGATCATGCTAAACTGCATCAATCATCATAAAATAGATACTAAACCATATTACAGCAGATAGAATGAGGAGCAGGATAAAAAAGGTAA
>CAYLSF010000893.1:0-3663 GCA_964385675.1 uncultured Saprospiraceae bacterium | reverse complement strand
ACTGAAATTCTATTACGATTAGAAGTACTATTTAGTAAGCCCCATCTATTATGATATCAACGTGACTCATATCCAAAATATCATCTGATAATATTGCTGCATTTCTAATAACTAAAGTTTTTAAATTTTGGAGTTTAGTTAAATTAGGATGAATATACGCTAAGGGTTGGTGAGCAAGATCTAATACTTCTAGTTGTTGGAAGCGTGAAATATCCGCCATAATCATGTTGATTTGACCATATTGTGCGATTAGTGTTTTTATGTTAGATAATTGATAAATGCTATCAGGGAAAGTTTTTAATTCTGTTCTAGGAAGTGTTAACGTATTTTGGTGCAAAAAACCTTGTAATATTTGAAACTGAATTTTTTGACTAGCTTTTTTGAAGAGTAACGTTAAAATATGACTAGCTTTTGAGGGTTTAGAGTCAATTGTACCAATAACTATTTTTTGTAAAGCTGCTTGATTAGGTTGTTGTTCTTGGATAAAAAGTTTTTTGTAATAATCATATAGCCAAATTGCTCCTTTTTCTTCTATTGCAAATCCTGATAATATGGTTAATCCTAATTCGATATTGACGGGATTTGGACTATCTAGCAGTTGCTCAATTTTCGCTAATTCTTGAAGACTGATTGGTGGTTTCATCATACGAGGTCTCAATTTTTTGTAATACTTACCGACAAAAATATCTTATATTAGCTGAACATACATTAAAGTATTAAGTTCTTAGCGATCTATTAAATGAATTATCGAGAATAATACTCATTAACTCAAAAACGAAATTAATATTATGCCTAAAAAACACTCTATGAAGTCCGCCTCAAAAGTAGCTCAACAAGCTACAGATGATATTACTCAGTTTTTAGAAAATCAATCAGCTACTATTGCTATTCAAAATGTAGAAATGGATAAGTATTATCAGCAAAAGGATATTGATTTAATTTGGACTTATCAAAAAAATGGCAAAACCCTTAAAAAAACTATAGAAATCAAAGGCGACCGTTATCACCGAACAGGAAATTACTTTTTTGAAACCATTAGTAATCTAAATAAGCAATCCTTAGGTTGTTTTCTTTATACAGAATCGGACTACATATTTTACTATTTTGTTCAAATTCAACAGCTTCATATTTTGCCGACTCAACGCGTAAGGACTTGGTTTTTAAAATATATCCATCACTTTAGAGAACAGGCAACTTCTACGCCTATAGGCAATGGTGAATCTTATATTACAATAGGGCGATTGGTATCTATACAAATGGCTTTACAGATGAATTTAGGGATTCGGATATTAGATGTCTCAAAAATGATATAAGTTATCGTTTTAGAATTATCTGCTTCACGCAATCTAATGACTTTGTAGAAAGCCTAAATTTCGTACGTCTCCACCATAAATGATTGAAATGAAAAATAATAGAGACTAAAATAGCCGCAACTCTATTGTATTTGAATTACGGCTATTTGTGTAAATAATTATTTATTGAACAAGCAGTTTTTTAGTGACTACTTTCTCATTTATAGTCAATTTTACAAAATATATTCCCTTATTTAATAATTGTTTTTCTTGTAGATTATATATGTAGTAGCCTTTAAGTTGATTTTCATCTACTAAAGCCCTTAATTGCCGTCCTACAATATCAAAAATTTCAATTCGGACATTAGAGTTTTGCAATAAATCATATTCTAATAAAGTATAATTTTTAGACGGATTTGGTGTGAGAATAACATTCTGAATCGTAGAAATCTCTGTTGTAGAAGTAGAATTAACTAGTAATGTTACAGAATCTACTGTAGTTGCGCACAATCCACCACAATTAATTGAAGCATAATAAGTTATTGTACTCATCGGTGTAGCAATAGGATTTGGGCAAGTACTACAGCTTAAAGTAGCACTCGGTGTCCAGGTATATTGACAGGATGTATTCGTTGAAGAAGTTGACAGCATAATAGAACTACCTGATAGAATAGGTCCTAGACTGGTACTATCAATATTAGCGTCAAAAGGTTTAAGGTTAATTTCATAGATATAAAAAGACTCCCCCACTAAAGGACAAACATCATCAAAAACTCGAATAGGTATCAAATAATTCATACCATAATTATTATGAGGTGTCCAGCAAATTGTTCCTGTAGCTGGAAATTGAGATGTATCTATCGTCAAACTTACAGTACTATCTATTCCTAAATATTCTGCTCCTAAACCATAATTAGAGTCTGAATCGTAAATCTGAAAATCAAAGCAAAAAGATTGTCCTAAACAGGCATTTGTTGAATAACTTCCTGTTACACCTGCTGCAGTAGCTAGACCATTTATACCCGATGCTACAGGAGGGGCGTTATTGCAATTTGTAACAATGATTTGAATATCTCTAACTGTTTCACCTATTTCTTCTCCATTTCTATATTCTTTTATAGTCACGCAAATGATTGCTGTCTGAGTTATGGTGGGTAAAACAGTTAAAATACCTGTGTTAGGGTTTAAATTCAAAGTACTAGTAGTCATAGGATTAGTACCTACAAAACTTGATAGGTAATTTGCACCATAACAATTGGTTAGAGAAAATACCAGACTATCTCCATCTGGATCAAATGCCCCAAAATTCAAATTTGAAACTTGATTAACGCAAATATGAAATATTGGTTTTCTTGTAAAGATTGGCCCAGAACTACTAATATAACCATTAAAGGGTGCTGGCATGGTTGTGTCCTTAACCATGTGAACTTCTGACTCTAATCTCATATTACCAGCTCCATTTGAATTTGAACTTACTGTTGTAATACTACTATTTCGACAGCAACCATCCCATATCACATCAATTACGCAATTAAAGGAATTTGGAATTACTAAAGAAGGAATACTCCGTGTAATAAATGTATTCTCTAATACCCAGAGAACCATTTAATGTATTACAACTGCTTGAATCCGTTGAGCAGACTGGTGTAATATCTTCTAATGATATTAAATTTGCTGTAATGGAGGTATTTAAACCACAAAAATAAGATTCAATATCAATCGTCTGTGTATTATTAAACGTAAATGCTCCATTACAATCCTCATATAAACGCAAGACAATCCCTATTTTCTGACTATCTAATCTAGTAGTTGTTAATTCTCCTCCCATGAAATGAGTAGCATGGGCATCTATGGAAAACTGCAATAGAGGCAGTACAATCAAATATGGCAAAATAATAGTCTTAATTTGTCTTAATGTAGCTACAAAATTTTTGAGTTGCATAATTTTATTTTAAATAAACGACATGAACTTGTTTGAAAAATACACTATTGAGCAATAATTTTTCGAATAGTTATTTATTGATACTTTTCCATTTTCTATCAAATTATATTGTAAAATGACTTGACCGTTTGAGGGATTAGGTGAAATTAGGATGTCATTAATTCGTGGTACTTGATTGGTAGAAACAGGATAAACTTTTACTGTCAGAGACACAGAACAATTGGTACTACAATAAAATTGGATAAAAAATCAAAGGATAAACAAAATAGGACTAAAACGAATTGATACAGGATAAAGTTTCAAAGATTGAATTTCATCAGTTTTAAATTAAATGGTTAACATTAATAATAGTTGAGGCTAAAAAAATTGCCGCAATCCAACAAAAGTTAAATTACGGCAATTCTAAAAAATAAGCAATTATTATAATCG
>CAYLSF010000892.1:0-3674 GCA_964385675.1 uncultured Saprospiraceae bacterium | reverse complement strand
TAATCATCATTCCTATGCTATTCTAGACAACCAACCTACAGTAATTAATTTTTAATAATCAAAATCACATGAAACTAACGACAAAATCACACGCAAAAAAGCACTTAATTAATTTATCAATTTCATTCTGTCAACTCAAAAACAAAGGAGATTTAGCTCGTATATTGGGTGTAACACCTGAATTGCTAGAACAAGTTGCGACTAAGCCTGATTATAAAAATTTTAAAATACCCAAAAGAGACGGCACCGAACGTACCATAGAAGATGCACAAGGCACACTCAAAGGGTTACAAAAAAAGCTTAATACTTATCTACAAGCTGTCTATTATCACCATCGCACCAAAGCCGCCTATGGCTTTGTCACCAATGCTAAAAGTGATAGAGTGCCTCGTAATTATATCAGTAATGCACAGCAACACTACGGCAAACCCTATTTGCTCAATATCGACCTGAAAGACTTCTTTCACCATGTTACCACTGAGCAAGTAGAGCGACTCTTTCAGCATCATCCATTTCATTTTGATGAAAAACTCGCTCAGCTTATCGTAAAATTGGTCTGCTACAATGGACGATTACCAATGGGGACACACACCTCACCCGCCATCTCCAATTTTGCAGCCCGTCAGCTGGATTTAGACCTACTCACATTAGCCGAACGCTTTGAATGGAAATATACCCGCTATGCCGATGATATGTCCTTTTCGAGCGAGACAGCCATTACCAATGCACATTATAAAATACTCAACACCACCATTCAAAAACGAGGATTCCTCATCAATCCTAAAAAAGTAAAATGGTATGAACCCGATGATGTAAAAATAGTAACAGGCATCGTCGTAAAAGCCGATAGCCTTGACCTTACCGAAGGTTATATAGAAGACGTACAAGCCGATATAGACAAACTCGCCCAAATCCTAGAAGTACAAAACCTAGCAGGAAGCGTCCGCACAGGTTGGGTCGATAAATACAAAAAACTCATACAAGGTAAACTCATCTATATCCAAAGCGTACTTGGCAAAGACGAAAAGCGATTCATCAATTTGCAAACTAATTTTAAACAAGCACAGCAACCGCCAATTGAAGATTTTGGCACATTGAGTTGGCGATTTTTTGATTATAATAATTAAATACGGTTGACGGTGAACGGTCGTTTCGCTTCACTTCACTTGACGGCAGACGATTTTCTTTATCCGTCAAGGTAACGAAGTTACCGACCGTCCACCGTTTACCGTCCACCGTAAAAAATATGCAATTAGTATTAGACACAAAAGGGATAGAACTAGGGGTAAAAGACAAAGTCTTTTTTATTCAATCTCCTTCTAAAAGCCGTAAAATTAGTCCAAAGAAAGTAACATCTATAGCGGTTACTGCCTATTGTAAATTTACTTCTACTGCCGTTATGTTAGCCGTAGATCATCAAATTCCGATACTATTTTTCAATTATATAGGAAAGGCTAAAGCAAAAATGTGGAGTCCTTTTTTTCAAAACCTAGCCACACTCAGAAGAAGGCAAATTCTCTTTGCAAATACTCTAGAGTGTACCGTATGGTTTTTAGAACTATATAAACTAAAAACCGAACATTATGTCAAAAACTTAGAATGGCTAAAGTTAAAATTCAAAAGTCAGGCTAAGGAGATTGACAATAGTATCAGGCTAATGAAACGCTATAATAAAGAGTTTGACGACTTAGAAAGTCAATTATTAGCAGAATGCCGACAGCAACTAATGGCAATAGAAGGAAAGATAGCAAGACGATATTGGAGTACGCTAGGTAAATTATTACCCGAACCTTATGGCTTTGAAAAACGATCACGCAGACCCGCCAAAGATATTTTTAATGCAGCCTTAAATTATCTATATGGTATGACCTATACCGTCGTGGAAGGTAGTTTACTCTCAGCGGGGCTAGACCCACACTTAGGTTTTGTACATGCCGATCAATATCAAAAATCAGTCTTAGCATTTGATATGATAGAACCCTTTAGACCATGGATAGATAGGTTACTAATAGAGGAGTGCCTAGAGGGAAAACTAACAAAAAAACACTTTACTGGGAATCAACACGGCTTACACCTCAATAAACACGGTAAAGCCTTGATTATTCCGATGTTTAATCTGTTTTTAACCAAGAGTAGGAATTTTCTTCAATTGGAAACCTCTAATAAAAACCATATCTATCAGTATGCAGGCTATTTGGTTAAGAAAATCAAAACACACGAGTTCGAGCAAAAATTTTAAAATATAATGTGAAAGAGGTAGAATTTGAATGTATTGAGTTTTACTTCTTTTACACTTTAATGAATGTTCCTATGTATTTGATAAGTTATGATATAGAAAAAGATAGCCTTAGAACCCAAATTGGCAATAAAATTATAGAATATGGTCTAACTCGAATTCAATATTCTGTCTATTTAGGGTATCTTAAACAAACAGATTATCAAGAATTATCAAAGTGGTTAAATCAAATCATCCAAAAAGGCAACCTTCAAAAAGACAGTATTATCATCCTTTATTTGGAAAAGCCACAAGTTAAAAATATGGACGTGATAGGGGTACAAAAATTAGATATTGAAGAATTAATTGATGAAAAAAAGACACTAATTCTTTAAAATATCGGTATTACATTCTATATTTACGATATAATAAGTTCTTTGAAGTCACAATCGCCTAAAAAGTTAGTCAAAATAGACTAATGATTCATTTTTGCGATATTGACATTTTTGTGACATAGAGATGTTTGATTTACAGAGAGTTATAAAACAACGGTCTAAGTCGTACCCACGCAGTTAAGAGGATTACGACATAATATTGTCTTGTAATTCAGAATATCTATGGGTCTAAGTCGTACCCACGCAGTTAAGAGGATTACGACTCGATTTAGTTGTATCAGCATCTAAAATGGACAATGTCTAAGTCGTACCCACGCAGTTAAGAGGATTACGACATCTTCTTCATAATTTATATAATTTCCATTAATGTCTAAGTCGTACCCACGCAGTTAAGAGGATTACGACCTTGGTAGCTGGGTTGTAGTGGGTCAGTAGCAGCATGTCTAAGTCGTACCCACGCAGTTAAGAGGATTACGACTCTCCAATTATAACCGGCTAAAATTTCCCCTTCGTCTAAGTCGTACCCACGCAGTTAAGAGGATTACGACAAATCTCTTGATTAAAATTAGTATGAGTTTTACTTAGTCTAAGTCGTACCCACGCAGTTAAGAGGATTACGACAAAATGAACGTTCTGGACTTAGGCGAGTAAAGTCGTCTAAGTCGTACCCACGCAGTTAAGAGGATTACGACAATAGCTTGTAGAGTGTTAAAGTCTTGGTCCTGTAGTCTAAGTCGTACCCACGCAGTTAAGAGGATTACGACAGAAAAATCCGCATAGTGCCAAGAATGGCAAAATTGTAGCAGTCGTACACACGCAGTTAAGAGGATTACGACACTTTCTTACAATTACTGAGTTGCTCCCTGCCTTGTAGCAGTCGTACCCACGCAGTTAAGAGGATTACGACTTTTTACCACCTACAGTTAAGCGACCTTTGGTAAATGTAGCAGTCGTACCCACGCAGTTAAGAGGATTACGACAGTTTCCTCAGAACTTAGGTTCGTTTTGAACCTGCAGTAGCAGTCGTACCCACGCAGTTAAGAGGATTACGACACTCATGATAC
>CAYLSF010000891.1:0-3683 GCA_964385675.1 uncultured Saprospiraceae bacterium | reverse complement strand
TAGGTTATGGAAGAGTGATGATTTTGGTTTGAAGTATAAAAAAGCGTTTGAATATTATAAAGCAGAAGACTACTATAAGGCACAAGTTTTAATAGAACAAGTTCGTCCTTTTTATAGAGGGAAACCCGAATTTGAAGTTTTGTATTATACTTATGCTTATACTCAATATTATCAAGAGAAATTTATATTAGCTTCTTTCTATTTTAAGGATTTTACTACAAAATTTCCAAACAGTCAATATACAGAAGAAGCCAATTATATGGCAGCCTATTCTAATTATGAGCTATCTCCATCTTATAAATTAGATCAATCTTACACTAGAAAAGCCATAGATGGATTTCAACTATTTGTCAACTTATACCCTAATAGTGAAAAAGTAGAACGTTGCAATAGTTTGATTGATGAAATGCGGGCTAAAATGGAGAAAAAGGCATTGGCTACCGCAGATTTATATTTCAAATTGAAACGTTATCAAGCTGCTAACCGTACTTATAAGAATGTACTTAAAGATTATCCTGACACAAAGGAGGCAGATAGAGTACAGTTAAAAATAATTGGAGCAACGTATGAGTATGCACAAAATAGTATAGATGCTCGAAAAAGAGAGCGTTTTCAGAAAACTATTGATGAGTATATGGAGTTTATAAAGCGTTATCCTGAAAGTAGTTATAAGAAAGAAGCTGAATCAATTTATAAATCAGCATTAGCTAGAATAAAAAAGTAGTGGTTTTAGTACCACATTTATCTATAACGAAGCAATTAAAATAAATAGATTATATGGATATTAAGCAAAGAGCACAAGGAATCGAACCATCTGCACAACCTCGTAATATCAATGTATTAATTGAAAATACAGACAATATCTACGAAACCTTATCTATTATTGGTAAGAGAGCAGGTCAGATTTCTTTACAGATGCGTCAAGAGTTACACTCAAAGTTGGAAGAATTTGCTTCTACTACAGAAAACTTAGAGGAGATTCATGAGAATAAAGAGCAGATCGAAATTTCTAAGTTCTATGAGCGTTTACCAAATCCAGCTATTTTAGCATTGAATGAATTTTTAGAGGATAAAATCTACTTCAAGTATAAGGACAACGATAATAGTGGCTTTTAATTAAGAATTTAGAATGAAGAATTATCGTTTAAACGTATTCTCAGTCTATTTTAAATAAATTCAGAGCAGTAAATTTACTTTCAAAGTGAGTTTACTGCTTTTGTCATTTATGGTTGATGATTAATGTTAGACAATATCCTGATGATTGATAAAAAACTAATCACTAATCACCAATCACTCCCGACTTATCAGGGCGGGATTTCGTTTTACTCAATAATCATTAAATTAGCTTTGAAAGGTAAAAAAATAATATTAGGAATTTCAGGGAGTATAGCGGCATATAAAACCGCTTTTTTGACTCGATTACTCATAAAAGCAGGAGCTGAAGTTCAAGTCTTAATGACGCCTGCGGCTACTGATTTTATTACACCATTAACGCTTTCTACCCTATCTAAACGTCCTGTTTATGCCTCTGTGAGTGCAGGAGAGAGTTGGAATAATCATGTAGAATTAGGGTTATGGGCAGATGCTATGGTCATTGCACCCGCTACTGCCACTACCCTATCAAAGATGGCTAGTGCATTATGCGATAATATGTTGGTAGCGACTTACCTTTCTGCAAGATGTCCTGTTTTTTTTGCTCCTGCGATGGATTTAGATATGTGGAAACATCCTGCAACTCAACAGAATGTACAACGACTTCAATCTTATGGTAACCACCTCATTCCTGTGGGTAAAGGGGAATTAGCTAGTGGCTTGGTTGGAGCAGGTAGAATGGCAGAACCCGAAGATATTGTCTCTTTTTTGCATGACTTTTTTACGGCTAAACAAGATTTAAAAGGCAAAATCGCCATGATTACTGCAGGGCCAACGTATGAACCTATTGACCCTGTTCGCTTTATTGGGAATCGTTCTTCTGGTAAAATGGGTATTGCTTTGGCAGAAGTTTTAGCTAAAAGAGGGGCTACTGTTAAATTAATTTTAGGCCCTTCCAAGTTGAGTATTGAGCATCCTAATGTGCAAATGATTCCCGTGCAAACTGCACAAGAAATGTATGAACAAGCTCAACTACATTTTGAAAAAGCAGATATTTCTATTTTAGCTGCGGCTGTCGCAGATTATCGCCCGAAGACAGTGGCTAATCAAAAGATCAAGAAAAAGACAGCCAATTTTACCTTAGAATTAGAAAAGACCACAGACATTGCGGCATCGTTAGGTAAACTCAAAAAAGACCATCAAATCATTGTGGGTTTTGCACTAGAAACCAATAACGAGTTAGAAAATGCTCAAAAGAAATTAATTAAGAAAAACTTCGATTTTATTGTTTTAAATTCGTTACAAGATAAAGGGGCAGGATTTGGACATAATACCAATAAAGTCACTTTTATAGATAACAACAATAAAATTGAGCGATTTGAGTTAAAATCAAAGTACGATGTTGCTCAAGACATTGTCCATAAAATTATCAGCATTATATAACTGCTGATTAACATCTGATAATTAGAAATTTTAACAAATAGTAATGAGATATATTTTAACAACCATTGCACTATTCATTTACTTACAAGGACAAGCACAGGAGTTGAACTGTAGAGTCGTCATTAACACCCCTAAGCTACAAACCGTTGATCCAAAAGTATTTAGAACATTAGAAACAGCAATTAACAACTATTTAAATAATAGTCGCTGGACGGAGGATCAATTTGAAACCGAAGAAAAGATTAATTGTAACTTCACACTAAATATTACAGAAGAATTATCAGCTATCAGTTTTAAAGCAGATTTAGCTATTCAAGCAACTCGCCCTGTATATGGTACAGATTATGAAACCGTCATCTTCTCTCATTCTGATAACGAGGTCGCATTCACTTATGAAGAATTTCAGCCATTGGAATACTCTGAAAATGTATTTACGGATAACTTATCAGCGGTTTTGGCTTTTTATTCTTATGTCATTTTAGGAATTGATTACGATACCTTTGCAGAAAATGGTGGTGAAGCAGCTTTTCAAAAAGCACAAAATATTGTATCAACCATTCCGTCTAATATTGCGGATGCCTTTCCTGGTTGGAAATCTATTGAATCGCAGCGTAATCGTTATTGGATGATTGAAAACTTTCTAAGTCCTAGAATGATTAACTTCCGTAAAGCCATGTACACCTATCATAGGGGTGGGTTGGATAGAATGTCCACACAGATTGATGGTGCAGTAATCGCTTGTGCTACAGCGATTACTCAAATTGCTGAAGCACATAAATCGTATAGAAATACGATGATTGTCCAAATGTTTGGTTTAACCAAACAAACCGAAATTTTACAGATTTTCTCCAATGCAGATTCCACTCAAAAGGAACGAGTCTATAAAGCCATGATACAGATTGATGCGGCTAATGCGGGGAAATATCGGATGATTCGGGGGTAATAGCTTTGTACTTTATTCTGACAACGGAAAAAGGATAGAAAACTTTAACTCTCTATCCTTTTATTTTAAATTATGTAACATTTTTAAAATAAAAAGCTATGTGAAGTAATTTTTTACAATTAAAATTAGTTAGGAATAGATTTAATTTCTATATTTGCTTCGATCGTTAATTAATAATGGAATTGTAAGTATATAGATAATTGTT
>CAYLSF010000890.1:0-3684 GCA_964385675.1 uncultured Saprospiraceae bacterium | reverse complement strand
GTGTCTTGAATAATGGCGTACATTATTTTCATATTCGCTTTCAGGATAACAAAGGACAATGGAGTGGTGTAAAGTCTCAATTGTTTTATAAATCTTCATATAATACGAATTTATCTGTCATAAATAATGATATAATAGGCTATCGCTATTGGTTTGACTATAACTTTAATAATCATATAAAAGTTAACTCTGATACACCATCAAAAGTATTTGTATTAGATGAGAGTATTCCCATTACAGGATTATCTTTAGGTATACATGATTTTCATATTCAATATCAAGATAGTGAGGGACAATGGAGTAGTGCATATTCTACATCTTTTGAAGTGACAAATGTACTACCCGTAGAGTTAATAACCTTTAAAGGGAATAAAACAGTAGAAGGAAACCTTTTAGAATGGCTAACTAAAACAGAAATCAATAATAAAGGGTTTGAATTACAACGTTCACTTGATGCTCTGGAGTTTGAAGTTATTGGTTTTGTAAAAGGTCAAGGAATAACTTTAGAAGCACAAAATTATACCTTTTTAGATACTGAAGCAGACATTGAATCTTGGTATTATAGATTGAAACAGATTGACTTAGATGGACAGTTTGAATTTTCTAATATTGTATGGATAGGATATGATGGCAATATAGAACCAACATTAATAGTTTATCCAAATCCAAGTAATGGTCAATTTAATCTAGAGACATACCCATTGAAAGAAGGATATTATCGCATAGAAATTCACAATTTATTTGGACAAATACTTCATTCAGAACAACTACTGATTAATGAGAAATTACAAAGAAGTTATGATTTAAACGTTGCAAAGGGTGTTTATTATTTGAAAATATTTAAGGTTGATAAACCTTTGAGTTTTTTAGTAAAACGCATAGTCGTTAATTGATTTTATCTAAAGTGGCATTCGTAAGACCTACGAGTGCCACTTTTTTAATTTGAACTTCCCTAAAACCGCATTCCATATTTCAAACTCACTAAACGAGTTGGATCAACTCGTCCAATCCGAGTAACCGTAAAAGTATTAAACACATTATTCACAATTAGATTAATATTGTGCTTAGGCGAAATATCATAACGGAGTCGAAGATCAAAAACCCAATTTCCTGTTTGGTTATTGGCTCTATAATTTGCCATACCAGGGAATAATTCATCTCGACCGAGTATATTTTGAGCTTGTAAAGCTAAAAATTCTCCCCAAAATCCTTCACCGACTAAATCTCCATCAATATTGACCATCCATCCATTATAAGCGGCATTAACTCCAATCGTAAAGGCTTTATAATTTAATTCTAAGTCCAATCGAGCAGTATTTAGGGTTCGATAACGGAGGATACCTTGATGTACAGACGTATCTTGTACATTAAAGCCTTTAACAAAATTATCTAAAAAATTACCCACACTAACTAAAGAGGTATCAGCGACTAAATCACCAGGATAAGTATAAGTATAACCCGCCCAAAGTCTATAATTTAAATCACCCAGTTTTCCTTCGAGCTGAGTAGATAATTCTATGCCCGCAATTCTAGCACGGGTAATATTATTAGAGCGAAAGCCAAAATTATTAAAATCTAAGAATTGTAGCAAATCAGTTGTATCGCCATAGAATCCAAACTGATATTCTATTAAATTTTCATACTCCATCCAAAATATAGCCGCATCAAAATAACCGTTTGCACTACCTGCATCAAATCCTTTTTTGTAACCAATTTCTGCACTCCAACCTTGTTCTGGTAAAATTTCTGGATTTGGATGGATTCTCACACCAGCTAATATCCTGTCGGTATAGCGTTCAATTAAACTTGGAATTCGATAGCCTTGACCAAAGTTGGCTCTAATGTAATCCTTAGGGGTAACTTCATAAGTCGCATTAGCTGTAAAGACAGGAACACCTGAGTTGACGTCTTCCCCAAAGTTGTAAAATTCATATCGGGTTCCGAGACTAACATTCAATTTATTGTTTAAAAATTTCTTTTCCACTTGTGCATAAATTCCTGTAATTCCTCCCAATCTAATTCCTACATTATTGGTAATGGTATCCACAGGAAAACCCACACTTTCTACATCGAATTGCTGTGTGCTAATCCCTGTAGTTAAAGACAGCCCATTATTAAATCTTCGTTGAAATTGATATTCTGCATGCCCAACAATAGCATTTGTGTTATCATTTCCTTCTCGTAAAAAGTTGTAGATATAAAATCGGGTTCGTAGATTATGTGTGTTCCCTTTATCGTCAATATATTTCAAATAGGGATCAATGGAATAGTTTCGATAGCGGTCAGGAGAAATTGAGCCAAGCGGACGAAGGGCGTTGGTATCTGCATCTTGCCAAATAAAGAATGAACGAATCTCATGTTCTTGATAATTTCCATTTACACCAATATATAAATTATCTGAAACCTTGTAACGAGTATTCACATTCACTCTACCTCGTTCTACTCCTGTACCCTCTAAATAGGATTGTTCATCATGATAATGTGCTCCTACTACCAAATCAAACTTATCACCATATTTTTTACGATGTGAAAAATGCCCACCCACTCGATAAGGGCGATTTTCATCCGTCCACCACTTTTGATACTCATTTTCAGGAGCTGCAAATAGTCCACCATATACAGAAAGACTAGTATAAGGTGTAGAGGTTGGTTGAGCTGTTTTAAAATTAATTAATCCATTCATTGCCGATGTACCATAGAGTACAGAAGACGCTCCTTTGGTTATTTCTAATTGTCCGAGATTTTCTATTGGAATAAAATCCCATTGCACACTTCCTGTTGTTGGATTCAAATAAGGTAATTCATCTATGATAAATCCCACTCGACTACCTGAGAAAAAAGAAAATCCACTACTTCGTATATTAGTTTGTCCATCAATGATTTGTACACCAGGCACTTTAGCCACAATTTCATCCAATCGAGTGACAACATTTTTTTCAACAAAATCTGGTTTTAATATTTCGACAGATACAGCTTCTTGTATTAAGTTCTTTTTAAACCGACTACCACTTACAACTACCTCATCTATAATTAGAGAAGAAGATTCTAATTGAATGTCTAATAATGTAATCGTTGAATTTAAAGGAATCGTTTTGGTTTGATAGCCAACATAAGAACAAATAAGCAGAGTATCTGATGTAGCAATTTCAATACTATACTGACCATCTATATTCGTAATAGTAGAATTACTTCCAACTTGAACCGTTGCACCAATTAATGGTAAGTTATCTTTTTGATCTATGACCTTACCTTGTAAAATGGATTGTGCTGATAAGCAAGTATTAGTCAAGAGTAAAAGTGCTAACATGTTACTCAGTATCTTCATAAAAATATTTTATGGTATAAACGATTCAGTTGCCTTAAAGATCTATTGTTTTTTAAAAAAAGTTAACTATTACTGTGGAAAGGTAGAATACTTTTTCAAATTTTTATTGAAAAGACTGTTACCAAATTATATTTCAAGCATCTATTAAATAAATTTATTGGTAATAATACGACTTGAAAAAAGTTGGTTGTCCCTATAAAGGTATAGAACCAAGAGTAAATTTTGGTCATGAATTAAAAAAAAAAATCATAAAAAGACATTGAATTAAGCTATCAAAAATCAAGCTCAGGAACTTCTCCGACTAGTTCAATCATTTTATCAAATCTAGAGTCAGTCTTCAAGGGCTGAAATAAAGGATC
>CAYLSF010000889.1:0-3692 GCA_964385675.1 uncultured Saprospiraceae bacterium | reverse complement strand
CCTCGTAGCTTTACTGTAGAAATTAATCTAATCAATTAAAAGACTACAGTATATGAAACGGTTTAAAACAATGATTAATGGAGAAATGATTGAAGCCGAAAATCATTTTGAAGTTAAAAACCCAGCAACAGGCGAGACACTTGGATTTGCACCAATTTCAACTCCAGAAGATGTTAAGAAAGCAGTAACCGCTGCAAAGAAAGCACAATCCGCTTGGGCTTTAAAATCAGACGAAGAACGTAAGAACATATTAATGGAAGTGTCGCAAGTTTTAGCAGAAAACACACCATATCTGGCAGAATGGATTACAAAAGAACAAGGTAAACCTTTAGCGGGTCCAGGTTCTATGTTTGAAATGCAGGCTTGTGCTGGATGGACGCAAGTGCCAGCTTCATTAGATTTACCAGTAGAAGTTGTATTTGAAGATGAAACCCGTAGAGACGAAATGCACCGTCGTCCAATCGGAGTCGTAGGAGCGATTGCTCCGTGGAACTGGCCCTTGATGATTGCGATTTGGCAAATTATTCCTGCTTTAAGAGCGGGAAATACAGTAGTGATTAAACCCTCAGAATATACAACATTAGGCACATTAGAGATGGTTCGCCTAATGAATACAGTATTGCCAAAAGGTGTTTTAAATACGATTTCGGGAGATGGTAGGATAGGAGCAATGCTAGTAGAGAATAAGGATATTGATAAAATTATGTTTACGGGTTCAGAGCGGACGGCAAGAAGAATCATTCAAGCGTCAGAAGGGAATATGGCTCGACTAACCTTAGAGTGTGGAGGGAACGATCCCGCTATTATTTTACCCAATACGGAAATAGAGAGCAAAGCAGGGGATTTATTTTGGGGAGCCTTTATCAATATGGGGCAAACTTGTGCTTGTGCAAAACGGCTGTATGTTCATGAAGATGATTATGAAAAAGTAATCAAGGTTTTGGATGGTGTTGCTAGTCAGATGCCTATGGGGAATGGAATGGAAGAAGGGAATGTTTTGGGGCCCATTCAAAATCAGATGCAATTCAATAAAGTCAATGATTTGGTAGAAGATGCTAAATCAAATGGGGCAAGCGTCATACGAGGCGGTAGTCCGATGGAGGGAAAAGGATATTTTTATCCGATTACATTAATAGGAGATATTGATAATGGGAGTCGCTTGGTGGATGAAGAGCAATTTGGACCAGTATTGCCAATTATTAAATATAAAACTGTAGAAGAAGCCATTCAAAAAGCAAATGATACTGAAACGGGTTTAGGAGCATCTGTTTGGGGAGATGATTTAACTGAGGCAGCAAAAGTAGCTGCTAGAATAGAGTCGGGTACAGTTTGGATAAATCAGCACGGGGCTATTCATCCTATGGTGCCTTTTGGTGGGATGAAGAAATCTGGGTACGGGGTTGAGTTCGGTATAGAAGGATTGAAAGCGGTGACACAACCACAAATTATTAGTATTAAAAAAGCAGTGACGGCTACCGTATAAATTCACAATATTTTCAAAAACTTAAATTTAAAAATTATGATCTATTTTATTGAGTTATGGAATGCTAAACAAGCATGGTTAGATTTAACACCAGCAGAAAGAGGGGAATATATGCAGCAAGTGGGAGGACATATTCAAGGTTTGATAGAGCAAGGAGTTAAAATTTTAACTTGGTCTATCAATGATGCTAACACTTCTCACAGGGCAAATTATGATTATTTTGCAGTATGGACTTTTCCAAATCAAGAAATGGCAGATAGTTTTCAGCAATTGGTAGAAGGAGCAGGTTGGTATAATTACTTTGAGCAAGTTAACGTCATGGGGCAAGAAAACACAGTAGAAGGTGTAATTGGGACTTTAGTGCAGTTGTAGATCAATATTTGTAGATCAGTATTCGATTAAAACGTAGTTATATAGGACTTAAACACAAATTCATATTCATCCAAAGATGGTAGATATCGAATATTTACTGTCTTTTGGATGGCGTGACTAAGAATTGTAGAAATAAATAGATTTAGACCAAATAACAGGAAAAGTTTGAAATTCTAGGGTAATTTCTTTTAGTTTTGTTTATCATCGTTTACGAGATACCATTATCAAATAAAACCAAAATGAATATGTTTTATAACAAAGAAATTGAGACACTTCCTTTAGATAAATTACGGAAACTTCAAAATGAACGCTTAAAAAGCGTTATTGAGCGAGTATATCATAACGTGCCTTTTTATAAAAAACAATTTGATAAAGCTGGCATTACACCTTCTGACATCAAAGGTGTACAGGATTTACATAAAATTCCGTTCACCAAGAAGACCGATTTAAGGGATAATTATCCTTTTGATTTGTTTGCTGTGCCGCAAAATGAAGTAGTGCGTATTCATGCTTCTAGCGGTACGACAGGAAAACCAACCGTAGTCGGTTATAATCAACATGATTTAAAGGTTTTTGATGAAGTTGTGGCTCGTTCATTGGTCACAGCAGGTGCAAGAAAAGGAATGAAACTCCATAACGCCTATGGCTATGGTTTATTTACAGGTGGACTAGGGATGCACGGAGGAGCAACAGAACTGGGTATGGCTGTTATTCCTGTCTCTGGAGGAATGACGGATAGGCAATTGATGATTATTCAAGATTTTCAGCCTGAAGTGATTTGTTGTACACCGTCTTATGCTCAAACTTTGGGGGAAGAAATAAAGAAGCGAGGTATTTCACTAGATGATATTAACCTAAAATATGCGATTCTAGGGGCTGAACCTTGGACAGAAACGATTCGCTCACAAGTAGAAAAATCATTAAATGTAAACGCTACCAATATTTATGGATTAAGTGAAATTATAGGGCCTGGTGTATCTCAAGAAGATTATGAAGAAAAAGGTACAGGAAGCTATATTTGGGAAGACCATTTTTATCCTGAAATAGTGGATAGAGACACAGGAGAACCTTTATCTTATGGCGAAGAGGGTGTTTTAGTGTTTACGACGCTGACCAAACAGGCACTACCGATTTTACGCTACTGGACTAATGATATTTGTAGTATTTATTATGATAAAGGAGCAAAACGTACGCATATCAAGATGTCTGCTATCAAAGGACGCTCCGATGATATGTTGATTATTAGAGGGGTTAATTTATTCCATACGCAAGTAGAAGTTTTATTGGAAGACTTTGAGCATTTAGCCGCTAATTATCAATTGATTGTAACTAGAGAAGGCTTGATGGATGATGTAAAACTAGATGTGGAAGTATCGGAAGATTTAGCGAAAAATATTAATCCTGCCAATTTCAGACAACATGAATTAATACAACAACTAACAGCACAACTTAATCAAAAGATTAAAAATAACATTGGGTTGAGTATGAAAGTGGAATTAAAACCCTACAATACAATACCTAGAAGTGCGGGAGGAAAATTAAGTAGAATTAAAGATTTACGGAAATTGTAGATATGGAAAAGCCACAGGTTAATCACTTTAACCTGTGGCTTTTTAAATGAATTTTACTTAAAATAGCTGATAAACTTTATTTATCCATGATAGATTAATAGTAAGTTACCTATTACCCTAGTTGATTACAAAAAAGTAAAATGCCAATAAGACTAAAAAGAAGATGATAACTGCATAACCTCGCATGAGTAATTTATCTCTTTTGATAGTAGCAGTCAATTCTTTGATTTCTTCTTTTAACTCAATCCCTTGAATAATCTTATCAA